>CAMDHL010000007.1 GCA_945898105.1 Comamonas sp. lk
TGGTAGAGCTGGCAGCTTAGGCGCGGCTTGCCATCTGGGCTCTCTGCGGGTGCCACGTAAAACTGAAAAAAAGCATGGCATGGCATGAGCGCCATCTTGGATAAATCGGCAACGTTCCAGGCACTGACGATCATGCGGCGCGAGTCGGGGTTGCTCTTTAAGGTCGCCATTAGCTCGCTGATTTGGTCGATGTGCTTGCCGTCCGGCGTGGGCCAACTGCGCCACTGCACGCCGTAGACCGGGCCTAGGTCACCATCGGGCTTGGCCCATTCGTCCCAAATGCTGACGCCGCGTTCTTTAAGCCAGTTGTTGTTGCCCGAGCCGGTCAAAAACCAAAGCAGCTCCTGGATGATGGAGCGCAAGTGCACTTTTTTGGTGGTCACCAGCGGGAAACCCTCTTGGAGGTCAAAGCGCATCTGGTAGCCAAACACGCTGGTAGTGCCGGTGCCGGTGCGGTCTTGCTTGTGCACGCCTTGGGTGTAGGCGTGGCGCAGCAAGTCTTCGTATTGGTGACGGACGGGACGCTCGGTGTGGCTTGTCATGAATGCTGCGTGTAGATTAAAAACCTCGCAAGCGCGAGTGCTTGGACAATGGACAAATTGTAGGCGGGCTCGCCTTTACAGCGACACCACATCTGTATTCGCAAGGATTAAGGCCTTCGCAATCGATTGGCCACTAGCACCAAAATCTGATGCCGAGATTTACTGCCGTGTAATGCTCGCTCCTGTAGGTAGCGCGAAATTAACCGTCCCAAGGCCGCAGGCTACGGCGATCCATGGGACTAGGTTGTGATTTGGGTCTGCATCAGCTAATCCGGTCAAGTAGAACAGTGGTCAGTAAAAGGAGCGTCAGCAAGCCCACTACGGCGGGCATCACTGCACTCAGACCGGCCCACGTGGCCAGTAGGCCAAAGGCAGCAGGTATGACCGAGCCGCCTACGTAGGCGCAGGCCATTTGCCTGCCAATAAGACGTGTGGCCGCATCCACTGGAAAACGGCGCGTGGTCTCATGCATCATCGATGGAAAAATCGGTGCGCACCCCAGGCCCATCAACATCAGACCCCAAGGTGATAGGACGCCAAATACCTGGGGTAAAGCAAACACCAAGGCACCCACTATGGCAAGCGCAATACCCAGGCGTACCAGTTTGCGGTTACCCAGGCGGTCGGCAATCAGGCCTACGCCAAAGCGCCCGGCAGTGATCGAGCCGAAATACAGACCCACCCAAAGCCCGGCATCGGGTGGTGGCAGGCCCCTCTCGTTCACCAAAACACTAGCGGCCCAAAGACCAGTACCCATTTCTGCGCCCACATAAACCAAAAAGCACAATGGCGCGAGCCACCAGGCCAATGGATGCACCTCATGCGCTTGCACCTCTTCGTGAGCCTGGGCGCTGGCACTTTGCTGGGGCGCTTGTGCCCAGAGCCGCAGCGAGAGCCACAAGACCACTGCCAGCCCCAGTTGCGCCAGGCCAATAGCCTGCACGCCAAGATGCCAGCCGCCGCTGCTGGCCAAAGCCGCGCCCATGACCAATGGGCCAGTGCTGGCGCCCACACCCCAAAAACCGTGCAGCCAATTCATATGGCGGGAGGAATAATGCGCCGCCACAAACTGGTTGAGAGCGGAATCCACAGCGCCCGCGCCCAGTCCCAGGGGCACTGCCAGCGCCACGCACCAGTAAAAACTGGGGGCAACCGAAAAACCCAGCAAAGCCAGGGCCGTCATCAAACAACTGGCCGCCACGATGGTTCCGGTACCTACACGCTGTATCAGCCCGCCTGCCATAAATCCGGCACTCGCCGCGCAGGCCGTCATGGTCAGGGTGATAGCGCCCACGGCTGCCAGAGGTTGCTGCATCTCCAGCCGCATAGAAGGCCAGGCGACGCCCAAAATCCCATCGGGCAGGCCGATGCTGATAAAGGACATATAGACAATTGAAAGAAGAAAAATTTGCGCCATGAAGTCGGGGATTTTTAGTAGTTGGTGGAGGTCGATTGCGGGCGACTTTCGGTGGCCCGCGCTCCACAATGCAAGCAGGTGGCTTGCGCAGTAAATTAGGCTTAATGCAGCAGCGAAGTTTTAAATGCGCGCCAGCATGCGTCCAGGGTTGAAAGTATTCTGGGGGTCCAGCGCGGTTTTGATGGAGCGCATCAAACCCAGCGCCACTGGCGATTTGTGCTTTTCCAGTTTCTCGCGTTTGAGGCTACCGATGCCGTGTTCGGCAGAAATTGAGCCGTTGTAGGCGTCCACCAATGCGTAGACGACACCATTGACCGGTCCTTCCTGCTCGCGCAAAAACTTTTCGGCGTCCTGACCCTCTGGCGCTTGCACGTTGTAGTGCAAATTACCGTCGCCCAAATGGCCATAGTTCACCAGCCGAATACCCGGGAAAGCCTGCGCCAAGGCCGCATCGGCTTGCGCCACAAACTCGGGGATGCGCGACACCGCAATAGAAATATCGTGCTTGATATTGAGTCCCTCTTGCGCTTGCGCTAGCGGAATGCTTTCGCGGATATGCCACAGCGCCCGCGCCTGCGCCATGCTCTCAGCCACCACGGCGTCCGTTACGCAACCGGCCTCCATCGCGGCTTCCAGCAGACGTTCAAACTGGCCGCGTGCGTGTTCGTCAGATTCGTTGTCCGAGTTCTCTAGCACCACGCAGTAAGGGCTGTTTTCGTAAAAGGGCACGCGCTGCTGCGGGAAATGCTTAACGACTAGCTTGAGTGCGAACTGGCCCATCACCTCAAATCCGGTCAACCCTGCGCTGAGGTGCTGGTGCGCCAGACCCAGCAGTTGCACGGCAGCCTCCAGGGATGGCACGGCGGCCAATGCCGTCAATTGCGATTTGGGCAGCGGATACAGCTTCATGGTGGCAGCGGTAATCACGCCCAGCGTACCTTCCGAACCGATAAACAGATGGCGCAAGTCATAGCCGGTGTTGTCCTTGCGCAAGCCTGTAAGGCCGCTCCAGACCTCGCCTTGCGCCGTAACCACTTCCAGGCCTAGGCAGAGTTCGCGTGTGTTGCCGTAGCGAACCACTTGCGTACCCCCGGCGTTGGTACCCAAGTTGCCGCCTATGGTGCAACTGCCTTCCGAGGCCAAACTCAAGGGGAATAAAAACCCCGCTTTCTCGCATACATCTTGCAGGCTTTGCAGCACGCAGCCGGCCTCCACGGTAATGGTCAGGTTGCCGCCATCAAGTGCCCGTACCGCGTTCATGCGCGTCAGGCTTAGCACCACTTGCGTTCCCGTTGCGTCCGGCGTGGAGCCGACCACCATGCCAGTGTTGCCGCCCTGGGGCACGATGCTCACGCCTGCTTCGGCGCAGGCCTTTACAACTGCCGCCACTTGCGCGGTAGATGCGGGTCGCACCACCGCCAGCGCTTTACCGCGCTCGCGTTTGCGCCAGTCCAGTTCGTAGCCAGTCAAATCGCCGTCGGTCAGGACATGTGTGCCGCCAACAATGGCTCGCAGCGCGGGAAGTAGGGCAGCAGGTGGGTTCATAAGCTGTGCTCAGCGAGGTTCAGAAAGAGGAGCTTCACGCAGGTCTGTGGCTTCGGCATCCCGCTGGCGCAAGCGAACATGCATCAGGCAGGCCACAAACAGGGAAAGGCATAAAGCGATTTCCAGTAGGGCGCAGTAGTTGCCCGGCGCCTTGTCGCCCCAGGCGCGCACCACGCCTTCGGTGAAGTACAACCACACCAACATGGACACCCAGCGGTAGGTGTACATACGATTTTTAAGTAGCCCGGCCAAGGGCAGGCACAAGGGCAACGCTTTGAGAGCCAGCCAGGACCCACCAGGCCGCAGCGGAGCCACCAGTAGCTCCCACGCCAAGCTAAGCAGTATGAGCCCGAGCAGGCTGCCCACGGCCAGCGCGCGGCTGAAGTGGACGTGGTTTTCTAGCAGGGCGGCGGCCTGGATCGGGGTGTCTATTGGGGAGGAGGGAAGCTGGTCTTGCATGTCGGTGGCATCATACCGGCCATGCAACTACTTTCACGCTTCCAACAATGGGTTGCCGATGTGCGCCACGTGCCGTGGCTACCGGCCTTCAGAACCTTGCGCGAACGCTTCCGAGAAGACCGTCTGGGTCTGACTGCCAGCAGCCTGACCTTTACCACCACCATCTCGCTGGTACCTTTGCTTACCGTTGCCTTGGCGGTGCTCACAGCCTTTCCGATGTTCGCCAAGTTTCAGGACGTATTGCAAAAGTGGCTGGTCGCCAGTCTGATACCAGATGACATCGCCCGTCAGGTGCTGGGCTACCTGAACCAGTTTTCGCGCAAGGCCAGCAAGCTGGGGGCTTTTGGTTTGGGTGCGCTAGTGCTAACTTCCTTGGCCTTGATCTTCACGATCGACCGGACGCTCAACAGCATTTGGCGCGTGCGCACCCTGCGACCGCTGGGGCAGCGGCTCTTGATTTACTGGTCGGCATTAACGCTGGGGCCCTTGATTTTGGGCGTGAGCATTAGTTTTAGTTCGTATGCGGTTTCCGCATCGCGCGGGCTAGTGGAGAGTTTGCCTGGTGGGGTAGGCCTGCTGCTGGACTCCACGCAGTTTCTGATGGTCGCTGGCGGTATGGCAGCCATGTTTCATTACCTGCCCAACACGCGGGTGCGCTGGGGACATGCCTGGATGGGCGGCTTGTTTGTAGCCACCGGCATGGAAATCGCCAAGCGCTTATTGGCTTGGTATCTCGGGATGGTTCCGATGTACTCGGCCGTCTACGGTGCTTTTGCCACGCTGCCGATACTGCTTGTTTGGATCTATCTGTCCTGGGTTATCGTGCTGCTGGGGGCGACACTGACTGCCTATGTTCCAGGCCTGATCGCGGGTTTGCCGCCGCGGCGTCAAGGTCCGGGAGCCCACTTCGGTCTGGCCCTTGCCTTGCTGTCGGATTTGGGTGCTGCTCGCACCCAGGCGGACCGGGGCAAGACTACGGCTGAACTGTGTGAAGACCTGCATGTCGACCCTCTGGACTTGGCCGATGTGGTTGACACCCTTAAAGCGATGGACTGGATCGGTAAGCTTCAAGAAAGCCAGGGCCGTGACGGAGGAGGGCGCTGGGTTCTGCTGGTGGATCCGGTCCAAACGCCGATTGCGCCGCTGGTCCAAAACCTTTTGCTGGCGCAAGATCCGCACAGTGGGAACTTCTGGCGTACCGCCCTGCGTCCGGGCTGCACCTTGCATGAGGTGATGTAGGCGCTCAGCCCCTTGGTGCTAAATTTTTTTGCTTTTTTATTTTATTGGGAATGATTGCCATAAGGCTTACGTCCCTATTTTTCACTATAAAGCCCCTACTTAAGGTGTACCATTGCGCCCCTACCGAAGGCGTTAGCTACCGAGCCTGCGGTGATTTGAAAAAAAGTTAATTATTGTTTTTATGCATAGCAAAAAAAAGAAGCTACTCCAGCATCTGCGTACCGAAGTCTTCTGCCGCTTGGGCGTCTCGCCGGTGCACGGTATCGGAGTATTTGCTATCAGGGATATACCCAAAGGTGTCAAGCCGCTCAAGTCGCGTCTGAAGCTGCATGAAATTAAATTCAACCACGCCGAGGTCAGTTCTCTGCCATCTCAGGTGCGTAAAGAATTGGATATGTTTTGCTATTACGACAAGCACCATATGCTGATTCCGGCGATTGGTCTGAATTCGATGAATATGTCGGTTTACCTGAATCACTCCAAGTCCGCCAACGTCAAAATGCGCAAAGACGGCGTCCTGATCGCCTTACGCGACATCAAACGCGACGAAGAATTGGTAATGGACTATGACGACAGTTTTGGCGAAGTACACACCTTCGGGCCTGGCTCCGACGACTGACAAAAATCGTTCGCTAGACATAAAAAAACCGGCTCACTATGAGGCCGGTTTTTTCATGTTCCCACCAAAAGGGGGAAGTGCCGGACTACTCCGACCGCATGCGATAAACCTGATTCCAGTCTTCGGGCTTGAAGTCCGTGTGCAGCGGTGAAGTGAGGTCTAGGGCCAGTGGGTGATCGTGGTCCGTCATGGCCAGGGCAAAAATAGGCTCATGGTCGGTCACAAATAGAGCCTTGTAGCCATAGTCGCCCACTGGGCCTAGGTTGTAGTAGCCATAGCCTGCTTTGTGCGTCCAGCGCGAGGCCAAGAGGCAGGCATAAATGCCGGGCGAGCGGTTGCGGTAGTCGGTATTCCACTGGCAGAAACTGCCATACACCTGGTTGCGCTCGGGCATCACGATGGACACGTCACTAAGTACCAGGTCGCCGTTCTCGGCATGCGCCTGAATAATCAGCACATCGAGATTTTGGACGTAGTCAACGAAACCTGCGATCTCTTGGTCATGGATCTCATAGGCCGTGAAATGCTCCCGCCCCAGAGCGAACACGTCGGCAACCGAAAGGTCGCGGCCAGGGACTAACTGCTCAGTAACCGTGAAGCTACGGCAAAGCTTGTCCAATTCCTTAAATTTACGGGCGCGCCGCTCGTCGGTCCAAAAATCCGGCGAGCCGGCATGTACCAAACCGTATTTATCGTTTATCGGCACCCCGTAGTTTCCCTCAGGAGGGAGGGCGTAGACGATAAACGGCTTCTGCGCTGCGGCCAGCATCTGGGGTGTCACATCGATATAAGGGCAAAGGCCGTCCCAGCGACTGGTGAAGTACTTAGTTTGTTCATGGAAGCTTTCCACACACAGGTTCTCTGGGGTCCAGGTCTGGTGTGGCAGCGCTTGCACTTCGTTGTGGTCTAAACCATTGAGTGCTTCGTGGTAGTTGGCGGATGTGTACAAGTCAGTCGTCATGGGCTTGGGTTCCTTTGGCTATGCCTTGGCTAGCAAGGGTTGCAGATCAAAGTAGTCAGAGTCGATGCGGTAGTTTTCGCGCAAAAACGCCGCATCACTGGTGTGCAGTGCCTTGATAGCACTGTGCATCGAGGCCAAATGCGCGGAGGCCTCGCTGTGGGGGTCGGAAAGCTGACGCTGGTATTCCGGCATCAGGGGGCAATCGCTGTCGTAATAAAACTTTTTTTGCTTGGGGTGGTAGGCAAGCGGGTAGAGCTTGCAGCTCAGCGGCTTCTCGTCGCCAAGCGTGCAGCCCTGGTCGCCTAAGTGCGTGCATTGCGTCTCAATGCATACGCTTCCCATTGCCTTCTTTTCAGTGGCAGTGAGGGTAATGTCCAAGGGCGGAAAACCGGGTTCTATGTGGCAGCACTGTCTGCACTGCGCGCAATGGTCAAACAGCACTTGCGCTTCCGGTAAAAATATCGCCGCGAATGCGGCGATATTTGGAGGGTAGTGAACCATTGCGAAACATCGCAACATCTGATTTCATGACTGTACTTAAAGTCCGCAAATCTGATTCCAACATGTTTAATTTAGTGACCTATTTTTGTAGGTGCTAATAGTATCCACGATTTTTACATGGGTTACACACTTTTGTCACATTTTTTTGAAAATTTTTTTATAGGGGAAATCGAATTCAAATTCGCACTTCAAACTTGCCCGAAATTTCTAATTGAAATCATCAGCACGCATCCCACCAATTGCTAAAAACTCGCAATCGCTTAGACTGAAACGCAAGTCAACTTTTACAAGCCACCCAGCATGTGCCTCATCGCTTGGAACTGGCAGCCCCATTCGGACCTGCCGCTTTTTCTTGTCGCCAATCGCGATGAGTATTACGCGCGACCTACGTTGCCTTTGCATGCTTGGACGGACGCTTCGATTTTCGCTGGAAAAGACTTGCAAGCGGGTGGCACCTGGCTTGGCCTTGGCCCTGGAGGCCGCTTGGCAGCACTCACCAATGTGCGTGATTTCCTTAACCAACGCGACAGTGCCCCCTCGCGCGGCGCGCTGGTCAGCGCCTTTCTCAATAGTGACGTGAGCGGTAGTGCGTATCTGCAATCCATCATGCAGGATTCAGCGCGATACAACCCCTTCAACCTGCTGGTGTACGACGGTCAAACCTTGCTCGGTTTTGAAAGCCAGGGTGCGCGCATTGTTGCGATGCAGCCCGGCATTAGCGCCGTTTCTAACGCGGGGTTTAACACGCCCTGGCCCAAGTTGGTGGCGCTAAAAAATGGGCTGCAGCGGTGGGTGGAACAGCAGGCACATCCGCAGGCGCCAGGCAGCGATGCCTTGTTTGATCTATTGGCGCACGATCAGCCGGCCCCGGATGCGCAACTGCCGAACACCGGCATCCCCTTAGAGCGCGAACGGGCACTGTCCAGCGCCTTCATCCGCAGCGAGGACTATGGCACCCGCGCCAGTAGCCTCTTCATGCTGCGGCGCAACAGCGCGCGCTTGATAGAACGCAGCTTTGACGCGCAAGGCTGCAGGGGCGAAGTCAGCCTGGAAATCTGAAAGGCTCTTGCCAAAAGAAGCCGTTTTCGATTGCCATTAGCTGCGGCATATCTGTTGGGCTCTAGACTCTCGCGATAACCATTATTAAAAAGGCAATAATCGCCGCTCATCAACAGGGATGCAGCAACGATGACAGTCACACTCAATAGATACGAAATATTGCATAGGGCCAACGGTTTCATGCGCGATTTTGCCGATGCGCATTACGAAATGGGCGAGGCGCAAAACTTCATTCGGGGTTTGTGCGATGTGTTCGGCTTTTCGAACAAGCGCATGCACAGCTTTGACCAGCGCATCAAAATGCAGCTAAGCCAAATAAATTACGCTTTACGATGTGCAGGGCAGACGTCTCAGACGTTTAAAAGTGGCCTTTTTATTGACCGTGCCGTCGCTCTTTGAAAGCCGGGCGGCTAACTAACTATTTATTACCCGCCTGATCTCCAGCGCCACTTCCATCGGCGTCAGCCCCACCGGGCCCACACCCTGCGACACTAGGCGGTCAGCGGCCACCGCGTGGACTTGAACCGCCAGGCAGGTAGCTTCCCAAAGGCTTAAGTTATGCCGCAGGCCCTGCGCAGCAAGTGCGGCCATGCTGCCGGTTAACACATCACCCATTCCACCGACGGCCATGCCGGGGTTGCCGTCCATGCATTGCTGCGGCTCTTGGCCCGGTGCGCCGACCAGGCTGTGTTGCCCTTTGAGTACGGCGATGGCGTGCGTGTGCGCGACCAGCGCGTGCAAGGCGCTGGGGCGGTCGGCTTGGACATCATGGTTGCTGCAGCCCAGCAGGCGCGCGGCTTCGCCAGGGTGCGGCGTGAGGCTGCAGGCGTTTGGACGCAGGCGCAGCGCGTCCAGAAGGCTTTCGTGTGTTGCCAGCAGTGTGAGCGCGTCGGCGTCGATGACCAATGGACCGACCCAAGCCAGCGCGGCTTGAAGCCATCGTTGCGCCACGCTGTCCAGCCCCAACCCGGGGCCGATGGCGATCACATCGGGGGCGATGGTTGCCAGTGCCTGCGCGGGGTCGTCGTAGCGGTCCGCCGCGTGCACCATCATCTCGGGTTGCTCCGGCACTATATGTGCGCTGGCTGCGTCCAGCATCATCAGCACCGTGTAGCCAGCGCCGCTGTAGAGCGAGGCCCGCCCGGCTAAGACCAGAGCCCCAGACATGGTGGGCGCACCGCCAATCAGCAGCACTTTGCCGCTGTCGCCTTTGTTCGCGGCGGCGCGGCGTACCAGGCGTCGCGTCAGGGGGAGGGCGTTGAGTAATTTAATTGGATTTGCAGACTGAGGCATGAGGTCTATTGTGAGCCCACGCAAAACTTTGGATCTCAGGTGTCGGTTGCTCGCTTGGGTAGCGCTTTGACAGGAAACAATAGCCCGAGGCGCTAAAGGGCCTGTGCCTTAGGACTCGCGCAGGCATCATGTTTAAATATCCAATGAAAGTTTGGGTAAAGGTACTCCCTACGCCAAAAGGCTGGCGCGCGGGAAATGTCTAAAAGAGGGAATTAGTATGTGTAACTTACGATTTTTAGCACTGGCTTGCCTATGGTCGATGGTCGTTTTTTTCGGCCCGCGGGCCATTGCAGCCGAACCCTTAGAGTCTGGCGACCGGGCGGCGGTGCGGCAGGTTATTGAAGCGCAGCTAGCCGCGTTTGCAGCTGACGACGCGCAACAGGCGTTCTCTTATGCCAGCCCGACGATTCAGGAAACGTTTATTACTGCGCGCAATTTCCTGGACATGGTGCGCATTGCCTATCCGGTGGTCTACCGCCCGGCCAGCCTGAGTTTTCAGGTGCCGTATTTGCAGGGCAATGAGGTTTGGCAAAACGTGGAGATGCGTGATTCGGCGGGCGTACCTTGGACGGCGATCTACACTTTGCTGCGCCAGCCAGATGGTTTGTGGCGGATTAGCGGCTGTGTGCTGCGGCGAGGCTTGGGACAGGCGGTTTAGGCATGCGGGCTTGGCTGCCGCGAAAGCGCAATAGACGCAACAGGCCAAGCATCAAATGCAAATAATGTAGACGCAGGCTCAATGCGCGGCTGAAAAGGAATAAGCGCAGCAAAAGGCTATGCCGGAATAATGGCGGCAATCGGAGTAGAGCGTAATGCTCGATACCGGTCCGAAGAGCGCGAAAGCCAGTGACTAATTTGATGCACCTCGTATTCACCCCGGCATGACTGCAGGGTAAACATGACATTGAGCGCGCATTGAACTTACGGAACTACTTGATGTCGTGGGTCATCCGTGCGCACTATCGCTTCTGAGCTATCCGGAAATTTGCCTAGCCTCCCCATATTGGTTTAATCATTTAGCAGGCCCAGTATCACCCTACTGGAAGACTACCCCGTTAGATGTCGTGCACCCGCCGGCTTAGCCTTAAGCTAATGTGCGCCAGGCCCGGTGGCTGTCGCTTAGCAGTTCGTCGGCCGCTACCGGACCTTCGGAGCCTGCGGCGTAGTGGGCCAGCGGGGCTTTGGGGTCTGCCCAGTATTCCTGCAAGGGCCGCACGATGTCCCAACCCGCCATCACGCTGTCCGAGCGCTGGAAGAGCGTGGCGTCGCCGATCATGCAGTCGTAAATCAGGGTTTCGTAGCCCGTGCTCGGGGCATTTTGGAAGTAGTCCTTGTAGTGGAAGTCCATGTGCACCTGGCCGATCTGGATCTTCGGCCCGGGAATTTTGGCGCCAAAAGTCAGCATCGCGCCTTCATCGGGTTGCAACTTTATGACCAGCGCATTGGGCGTGAGGGCTTCTGTGGCAGTGTCTCGGAACAGCGAAAACGGCGGCCGCTTGAACTGGATGACGATCTCGCTTTGCCGCTTGGCCATGGCCTTGCCGGTGCGCAGGTAAAAGGGCACACCGGCCCAGCGCCAGTTGTCGATGCCTAGCCTAAGGGCGACGTAGGTCTCGGTTTTGCTGCTGGGGTTGACACCGTCTTCTTTAAGGTAACCGGCCAACGCCTGCCCGTCGCGACTGCCTGCGCTGTACTGTCCGCGCACGCTGTCGGTTACGGCATCCACGCGGTGCACCGATTGCAGCACCTTAGTTTTTTCATTGCGCACTGCGTCGGCATCAAACGAGGCGGGGGACTCCATGGCGGTCAGGGCCAGTAGTTGGAAGACGTGGTTAGGAATCATGTCGCGCATGGCGCCGGTGGTCTCGTAAAAGGCGGCGCGCTTTTCTACCCCCACCGTTTCGGCCACGGTAATTTGCACATGGTCGATATGGTCGCGGTTCCAGAGCGGCTCGAAGATGCCGTTGGCAAAGCGCATCAGCATGATGTTTTGCACGGTTTCCTTGCCTAGGAAGTGGTCCATGCGATAAATCTGGGACTCGGCCAAGCTATGACGTAGCTGGGTGTTGAGCGCCTGGGCGGAGGCCAGGTCGTGGCCAAAAGGCTTTTCAACCACCACGCGGCGCCATTGCTGGTTGGTCTCACTGACCAAGCCGGCAGCGCCGAGTTGATCCACGATGCCGCCAAAAAAGCGCGCGCCGACAGCCAAATAGAACATCACGTTGTCATTGACATGGTGGCTGATCTTGACGGCCTCCAGGCGTTTGCCCAACTCCACATACGAAGCTGCGGCCCCGAAGTCGGCGGACAAATAGGTCATGCTGGAAAGCAATCTTTTCAGATTGGCCTCGTCCAGCGTTTGGGCGTAGTGTTTGTCGGCAGCGAACGCGCGGACAGACTCTTCCACATGGCTGCGGAAGGCCTCGTCGCTCATCTCCAGTCGGTCCACGCCAATCAAAGCGAAGTTGTCAGGCAAGAGGTTGGTGCGCGCCAAGTTGTACAGCGCTGGCATGAGTAAGCGCTTGGTCAGGTCGCCGCCTGCGCCAAAGATGACGACGGTACAGGCCGGTGCGCGTTCGCCATGCAGCGTTTTTTCGTGTTCGATGTCTTGTGCCACAGGCGTTCCTTATGCTTTGCCGGGTTCTTTGTGACCGCCAAACTGCTTGCGCATGGCAGACAGCACTTTTTCTGCAAAAGTGTGATCTTTGCGCGAGCGAAAGCGGGTGTACAGCGCGGCGGTCAACACGTCAGCAGGCACGGCTTCTTCGATAGCGGCTTGGATAGTCCAGCGGCCTTCTCCCGAGTCTTCCACGTAGCCGGAGTAGGAAGCAAGTTCCGGGTCTTCGGCCAGTGAGATGGCCGTCAAGTCCAGCAGCCAGGACGAAACCACGCTGCCACGGCGCCAGAGTTCGGTGATGTCAGCTAAGTTCAGGTCGTAGCGGCGTTCGGCCGGGATGCTTTGTTGATTGACGCCTTTGAGAATGTCCAGGCCTTCCCCGTAGGCCTGCATCAGGCCGTATTCGATACCGTTGTGCACCATCTTGACAAAGTGGCCCGAGCCGGCCGGACCGGTGTAGAGGTAGCCGTCTTCAGCCGTGGACTTACGGCCTTCGCGGCCCGGCGTTTTCTCGATAGTGCCAACGCCGGGCGCCAGGGTTTTGAAGATCGGGTCCAGGTGGTCAAAGGCGGCTTTGTCGCCGCCGATCATCATGCAGTAGCCACGGTCCAATCCCCAGACGCCGCCGCTGGTGCCCACATCGATATAGCGGATACCTTTTTCGGCCAGCGCCTTGGCGCGGCGCACATCATCCTGGAAATTAGAGTTGCCGCCATCGATGATGATGTCACCCGCCTCTAGCAAGCCGGACAGGGTGTTGACGGTTGATTCAGTGATGGCGCCCGCGGGCAGCATCACCCAAACAGCGCGCGGTTTTTGCAGTTGGCTGATGAAAGATGCCATGTCTTTGCTGGGGGTGGCACCTTCGGTGGCGAGTTGGGCGACGCTGGCGGCGTTGGTGTCGTACACCACGCAGTTATGTCCATTGCGCATGAGCCTGCGCACGATGTTTCCACCCATGCGCCCCAAGCCAATCATTCCTAACTGCATAAAAACTCCAGTTCTATGTAAATCGCGAAAATCGCAAAAATTATGAGTTTTGATTATGGTGCGAAACGGTGGCGCTTTGACAGGACCTACGCTGACTTTGTCATAAACGAGACTCCGCCGCAGCGTAGGGAAGGTTTTCTTCGCCGCAAAGCCGTCACGGCTCCGGGTTAGCGCGTAAATGACACACCTAAGCCGGCTTACTCCCAACACCAAGCCCATTTACACAAGCCCATTTACCAATTGTGAAAAATGAAAAAAGTGCTAGCATATAAAACACTTGTGTACGGAGCGTGCTTCTCTAATGCAAAAACCAACACATTGCCAAGTTTTAGGAATCACCAGCGGCCAGTCTGGCGTCGGTAAGACTACGGTATCGGTCAATTTGGCCGTCGCCCTGCACGATATGGGTTACGCCGTGATGATTCTGGATGCCAATTCAAGCCATCACAACGCGCAAACCGCGCTGGGTACCGTCTGCCCCTTCCACCTTGGTCATTTTTTGAATGGCGAAAAGTCACTGCGCGAGATCATTTTGAAGCGCCGCTATGGCATCAACCTGATTGCCGGCGCCTCCACCATTGAGGCGATGACGACACTCAATCCTTCCAAAGCGTCAAGGGTGCTCAAACAATTTGGTGACATGGAAAGCGAGCTCGATTTCCTGATTGTTGATATGCCGCCGGGCACCGAGCAGTCGGTTCTGTCCTTCATGGCGAGTACCAGCCGTCGCATCATCGTGGTTCGCAATGACCAGGCTGGCGTGACCGATGCCTACGCCATGATTAAGGTGCTGTGTAGTGACTTCAAGCTGGACGAGATCCACATCATCGTCAATGGCGTGACCACTGAGGCCGAAGGAAGAAAGATGTTTGATGTGCTGGACAAAATCAGCCAACGCTTTTTGACTCGAGCCCTGCATTACCTTGGAAGCGTGTCCCAAGATGAATTAATCGTTGATGCGGGCCAACGAAATTTTTCCGTGACCGAGTACGCTCCCACTAGCCGCGGCGCGCGTGATTTCCGCCAAATCGCCAGCAATACCAGTCACTTAGCTTTGCAAAAATTTGTCGAAGGCGGCATCGAGCATTTCATCCAGCGCCTGCTGCATTTGCACGACCTGACCTCCGAAACAGCTTAACGATCCTTGTGTGGGTACCAGGAGCGCGTCTCCATTGAGCACTTGTCGCATAACTTCCATGCGGTGAAAGTGCGCTTTGGCTTTATGGGGGACATGCCGGCTACGTCAAGATTTAAGCTGGGGCGTTGACAGGACGGTCCCGGAAAAGCTCAAAGCGGCTTGGTAAGCCTTGGTGACATGCCTGGATGGATCGTACCGTCGCTGCGCTCCTCGCGGTGATGGACTGGTACAAAACTTCCTTAAGCCGCGATGGGCGCCTTCAAAAAATCGCGCAAGGCGTCGAGTGCTTGGTCTGGCGCTTCCTGCAAAAGGGAGTGGCCTGCTTTCAGCGTGACTACTTTGCCATGGCGGGCATTGGCAATGAGCGATTTGGCGCCCTGCGGCGGCGTCATTTGGTCGCTGACGCCGAGCAAAAACAAGGTGGGGCATTGCACCTCGGCCATTGCCTCATCGCCGCGCGCATAGCTGTCGCAGGCTTTGAAGCTACGGTAAAACACATTGGCTTGGCGATTGCTGCCCAGCACGCGGTGCATTAGCGCTTTATTGGTGCCGTGCAGCCAGGTGCCTGGTCCCATCAGCGAAGGCGGCGGCGCCATCATCGACAACGAAAACGTGTTCACCATGTCGATGCCTTTGGATTGCGCGTTTTGCGCCGCGTCCAGCAGCGCCGGTGAAACGCGCATGGGGTAAGCGGTGCCCACCATCACCAGGTGGCTTACCCGCTCGGGCTTTTGCGCAGCCACTTCCAGGGCGATCAATGAGCCCATGCTGTGACCAACCAGGGCCGCTTGTTTAATCTCTAAGGCGTCCAAGAGGCCGATGATGCTTTGCGCAGCTTCCTCCACCGATTCGGGCGCGTTGCCACCGCTTTTGCAATGGCCAGGCAGATCAATAGCCAGCACGTTGTACTGGTGGTTGGCCAGGTAGCGGCTTTGTAGGCCCCACACGCTGTGGTCATGCAGCGCGCCGTGGATCAGGACGACGCTGGGCAATTCGGGCCTGAAGGGCTTGCCTGCGGTGTAGGCGTAGAGCGGGGCGTTGTTTACGGTAATCAGCACGGTGCAGTCCTTGAAGAAAAGGGGCGATTACGTGCATTGTGCCTAATTGGATGGCAGGCCTCCTGGGCGCACCCGTGCACAATCCGCCCATGTCCAGCACCACCGCAGCCGAGCCCGTCGATGTCGTAGTCATCGGTGCGGGCGTTGTCGGCCTGGCGGTGGCGCGGGCCTTGGCGCTGGCAGGGCGTGAAGTATGGGTACTGGAGAGCGAGGGCACCATTGGAAGCGGAATCAGTGCGCGCAATAGCGAGGTGATTCACGCTGGCATTTACTACCCGCAGGGTTCTCTGAAAGCGCTTCTTTGTGTGCAGGGCAAGCAACTGCTGTACGCCTATTGCGCCGAGCGCAGTGTGGCGCACCAGCGCTGCGGCAAGTTGCTGGTGGCCACCACCCCCGCCCAAATGGAGGAATTGGTTCAGGTGCAGGCGCGTGCGCGGGCCAATAGCGTAGACGACTTGCAATTGCTGACTGCCGCAGAGGCTGTCGCCCTAGAGCCTGCGCTGCATTGCCATGGTGCCCTGCTGTCGCCTAGCACCGGTATCGTAGACAGCCACGGTTTGATGCTGGCCTTGCAAGGTGACTTGGAGCACGCAGGGTCGCAGGTGGTGCTCCACTGCCATGTGGACAAGGTTGAACTTTCACTTACGGGCAGGCATCAGATCTGGACGCAAGACGGCACCTGCCTCGCAGCTCGCACCCTGGTCAATGCGGCCGGCCTTTCGGCACCCGCACTAGCGCGTCGCTTTGCGGGATTGAATGCGCGCCATGTACCGCAGGAATTTTTTGCTAAAGGAAGCTACTTTTCCCTATCCGGAAAAGCGCCATTCCAACGACTTGTTTACCCATTGCCCGAACCCGGCGGGCTGGGCGTGCACTTGACGCTGGACTTGGCTGGTCAGGCCAAATTCGGCCCGGATGTGCAATGGGTTGACGACGCTAGTGACTACCAAGTGGACCCGGCGCGTGGTGCGGCGTTTTATGCGGAGGTGCGCAAATACTGGCCCGACTTGCCCGATGGCGCATTACAGGCCTCCTATTCGGGGATACGTCCCAAGATTAGCGGGCCAGGGCAGGTGGCGGCGGATTTTTGGGTGCAAGGCCCGCAAACCCATGGTATGCCCGGGTTGGTGAATTTGTTTGGTATCGAGTCCCCCGGCCTGACCAGCGCACTGGCTCTGGCAGACATGGTGTCGTTGCTATTGAAGGACTAGGTAAAGCCCGGCGGCTTAGGCCGCTTTCTCCGCTGCTTTCAAGGCCTTTTTCAGATCGTCAAGTAAGTCGTCCGGGTCTTCCAGGCCGATCGACAGGCGGATGGTGCCCGGCCCAATACCGGCAGCTTGCAGGGCCGCATCGTCCATGCGAAAGTGCGTGGTGCTGGCGGGGTGGATGACTAGGCTGCGGCAGTCGCCCACATTGGCGAGATGGCTGAAAATTTTCAGGGCTTCAATAAATTTTTGACCCTGCAATCGCGAGCCTTTGATGTCAAAGCTAAACACTGAACCGGCTCCCCGAGGCAGCAGTTTTTTGGCCAGTGCGTGGCTGACGTGGCTCTCCAACATCGGGTGTCCCACGCGGGCGACCATAGGGTGACTGGCCAGAAATTGCACCACTTTTTCAGTGTTGCTGGCATGGCGCGCCATACGTAGGGGCAAGGTTTCCATGCCTTGCAAAATCAACCAGGCGGTGTGCGGGCTCATGCAGGCGCCAAAGTCGCGCAAGCCCTCGCGCCGCGCGCGCAACAAAAACGCGCCGACCGTGCTTTCCTCGGTAAACACCATGTTGTGAAAACCCGCATAGACGGCGCTCAGCTCGGCAAATTTGCCCGAGGCGTCCCAGTCAAAACGACCGCTGTCCACCACCACGCCACCGACCACCGTGCCGTGGCCCGACAAAAACTTGGTGGCCGAGTGGTAAACAATGTCGGCGCCGTGGTCAAAGGGCTTGATAAGCCAAGGCGAGGTGAGGGTGGAGTCCACCAGCAAAGGCACACCGTGCTCGTGCGCGATGTTGCTGACAGCTTCGATGTCCAGCACGTCCATGCCCGGATTGCCTACGGTTTCGCCGAAGAACAACTTGGTGTTGGGGCGCACAGCGGCGCGCCAGGCGTCCAAATCATTGGGGTTGACGAAGGTGGTGTCGATCCCAAAGCGGCGCATGGTGTAGTGCAGCAGGTTGTGCGAGCCGCCATAGAGCGCGGTGGAGGCCACGATGTGCGATCCCGCACCCATGAGCGTGCAAATCGCCAAGTGCAGCGCGGCCTGGCCGCTGGCGGTGGCGATGGCACCAATGCCGCCTTCAAGCGCGGAAATACGTTGTTCGAACACCGCGTTGGTCGGGTTGCTGATACGGCTGTAGACATGGCCGGCGCGCTCTAGGTTGAACAGGGCTGCGGCCTGGTCACTGGACTCAAATACAAAAGAAGTGGTCAGGTGGATGGGCACCGCGCGCGAGCCGGTCGCATCGGGCACAGCACCGGCGTGCAAGGACAAGGTGTCAAAGCCGGGGTCGGCATATCCGCTCATAAGGGGTTCTCCAAAGTGCTGCGTTGCAGGGCGCCGGTTTGGCCTGTTACTGACCCGCCTGCGCCCCGATTAAACCCGTGATTGTGGGCTATATTCGAACAGTGAACCGCCGCTGCGCCAGACGTATTGCGGGACCTATTAAAGGAAGCACCATGAAAGTCAGCGACATTCTGCGCGTCAAAGGCGGAACCCTTTTCACTGCCACGCCGGACGAACCTCTTGCGCACGCGGTCCAAATGATGTCCGAGCACGACATCGGCTCGCTGGTGGTGATGGAGCATGGCGACCTGGTGGGCATGCTTACGTTTCGCGAAGTGATACAAAAAATTGTCCAAAACGGCGGCAACATTGGCGGTACGCAGGTGCGTAGCGCCATGGACGATGCGCCGCTGACCTGCACCATGGAAACCGAGATGGATGAAGTGCGCCGCATGATGCTGGATCGCCACGCCCGCTATATGCCAGTAATGGACAAACGCATGCTCATGGGCGTGATCAGCTTTTACGATGTGGCCAAGGCCGTGGTGGACAGCCAGAACTTCGAAAACAAAATGCTCAAGGCCTATATCCGCGACTGGCCGGGGCAGGAAGAGGGCGCAAAGCCCGCCAATTAGGGCGCACCGCCGCTCAGGGATAATCCCCCCCATGAGCGGAAACACCTTTGGAAACCTCTTCGCAGTCACCAACTTTGGTGAATCCCACGGCCCGGCTATCGGTTGCGTAATCGACGGCTGCCCGCCTGGCATGGAATTGAGTGAGGCCGATATTCAGGGCGACCTGGATCGGCGCCGCCCCGGCACCAGCCGCCACGTTACCCAGCGACAAGAGCCCGATCAAGTACAGATTTTGAGTGGCGTGTACGAGGGCAAAACCACCGGCACCCCGATTGCCCTCCTGATTCAGAACACCGACCAGCGCAGCAAAGACTACGGCAACATTCTGGATACCTTCCGCCCCGGACACGCTGATTTCACCTATCTCCGCAAATACGGCCTGCGCGATCCGCGTGGTGGCGGACGATCTTCAGCGCGCATGACAGCGCCTATGGTGGCCGCCGGTGCGGTAGCTAAAAAGTGGTTGCTAGCGCACTGCGGCACGCAGTTTCGGGGCTGCATGACGCAACTGGGCGATCTGCCCATCGGCTTTGAGAGCTGGGAGCATGTGCCCCACAACCCGTTTTTTGCGCCCTTAGCCGATGTGCAGGCACTGGAAGACTATATGGATGCGCTGCGCAAGTCTGGCGATTCTTGTGGCGCGCGCATCCGCGTTAACGCCAGCAAAATGCCGGTGGGCCTAGGCCAGCCCTTGTACGACAAGTTGGATGCCGATATTGCCTACGCCATGATGGGTATCAATGCGGTCAAAGGCGTGGAGATTGGGGCCGGCTTTGCCAGCGTGGCCCATCGCGGCAGCATGCACGGTGATTCGCTCACGCCGACCGGCTTTGCCAGCAATAACGCCGGCGGCGTATTGGGCGGCATCAGCACCGGCCAAGACTTGGAGGTGAGCATCGCCATCAAGCCCACCAGCTCCATCCTGACGCCGCGCGATACTTTGGATGTGCAAGGCAACCCGACCCAAGTGGTGACCAAGGGCCGCCACGACCCCTGCGTAGGCATACGGGCTACCCCGATTGCTGAGGCCATGCTGGCATTGGTTGTGATGGAGCATGTGTTGCAACACCGCGCGCAATGTGGCGAGTTGGCGGGTGCTTTGCAAAAGCAGCCTTGAACGCAGCTTGCAATAGCTCGTACTGGCCTAACCTCTGACCCTCGACCCTGAGTCCCGCGACCTACCCCCGGAGTGCCTATGAAAACCGTGATGATTTTGAACGGACCTAATCTGAATCTGCTGGGCACACGCGAGCCCCAGGTCTATGGCAGCCAGACTTTGGCCGATGTGCAAGCCTTGTGCGAGCGTGCCTGCGCCGCCAATGGCTTTGCGCTTGATTTTCGCCAAAGCAACCACGAAGGTGAGTTGGTTGATGCGCTGCACGAAGCAGGGCAACTGCACGCAAAGGGCAAGTTGGCCGGTGTGGTGCTCAATGCGGGTGCCTACACGCATACCAGCGTGGCTTTGCACGACGCCATCAAAGGCACGGGCGTCAGCTTGATCGAACTGCACATCAGCAATGTGCACGCGCGCGAGGAGTTTCGCCACCATTCCTATATTTCACCGGTAGCCAAAGCGGTGATGTGCGGCTTTGGCGTCAATGGCTATGCGCTGGCTGTAGCCGGGCTGGCCGGGATGCAATAAAGGCACCCTGCTTTTTTGCCCGAATATTTGATCTGACCTTGATGACGCCTGTTTTGTACGTTTCCCACGGCGCGCCGCTGTTTGCGCTGGAGCCTGGAATTTCCGGTGCCGCTTTGCAGTCTTTTGCCCAGGGCTTAGCGGCCCGTCCCAAGGCGGTGGTCATCATGTCGCCGCATTGGATGCCCCGCAACCCTTCGGTCATGACCAGCGCGCAACCAGCGACTTTGCATGACTTTGGCGGATTTTCCGACGCTTTGTACCAATTGCAATACCCGGCCCCCGGTGCGCCTGCACTTGCTGCGCGGGTGATCGAACTTTTGGCCAACGCGGGCATTACGGCCCAGGGCGATGCTCAGCGTCCTTTGGACCATGGTGCCTGGGTGCCCTTAATGCATATGTTTGCTGACGCGCAAGTTCCGGTACTACAAGTGGCACTGCCCCAGCGCGCTGGGCCGCGTGAGGTGTATGCCATGGGCGCGGCATTGCAGTCCTTGCGGGAGCAGGACGTGCTGCTAATTGGATCGGGCGGCATGACGCACAATTTGGGCGAGTTTGCCGGGCCGGGTGTGCCGACCGCGCCGTATGCTTTGGAATTCAGCCGTTGGGTAGAGGCCCAGATTGCAGCGGGAGACATCGAGGCTTTGTGGGACTATCGCCAGCGCGCCCCACATGCGCAGCGCGCCCACCCCAGCGAAGACCATTTCTTGCCCTTGTTTTTTGCGCTGGGAGCGGGTGGTCCGGGTAGCCAGGCGCATTACCTGAGCCGCGAAGTGCTGTACGGCATGCTGGCGATGGATAGTTTTTACTTGCAGTAATAAGTTAAATAAGATCCCTATCTTGTTGAAAAATATAGAATTTATTTTTAAACCCCGCTAACTTCACCTAAATTGCTCATCGAGGTCCTATGCCAATCAAAATGAAAATCGACTTTGTCTCCGACGTGGCCTGCCCTTGGTGCGCGGTGGGTTTGGGCGCTTTAGAAGAGGCGATAGCGCGTGTGGGTGATGAGGTGGAGGTCGAAAT
>CAMDHL010000008.1 GCA_945898105.1 Comamonas sp. lk
TCAGGTCGGGCAGATCGCCCGCTCCGTTTGCAGTCGCTTGCGCCATCGCCGGTAAGCCTAGGAAGCGCTATCCGACGCATCCAGCAGAGCGCTAATTTGCCGGTTGCTCAGGGAAGGCATAGGGGGCAATTTTTTGACGCCCTTGCGCGTGAATACCGGAACCTGGCTACGCACTTGCTCTGCGGCCAAAGCAGGGGGCTTCTGCAAAGCATCGCGCACCATGGTGGCAAAGTAATCCTTGAGCTTGACACCCTCCATCGCCGCGCGGGCCTTGAGCTCGCGCATCAGCGGGTCGGGTAGGTCGAGGGTAGTACGCATAAAAGCAGTTTAACAGCAAAGTTCGAAATTGAGGATCATTATTCGGTGATAAACAAACTCGCATCTACGAAGATTTGGCGTAGCGCGATTACACAGGCTGCATGCAGCGCAATTTTTTCCTAAGCACCAAGCCCGCCCTCAACCACCGCTCCCCGGCGCACCTGCACCACCCTTTGTGCATGGGCAATAGTCTCAGGCCGGTGGGCGATCAGGGTGTGGTAACCCATGGGCATGGCCACAATGTTATCGTGAATGGCGGCCAGCCCCGCGCAGGCCTGGACGCGCGCCTCGTCGCGCTGCAGACGTCAGTCTTTCGGTAAAAATTGCGCATTAAAAAATGATATGCGGTGACTACGGGGTTTACCCTAGGTTCGCAAAATTACGCACGAGTAAGCTACTGCCCATGCCCCACCCCATCAACGGAAACATCTCCTTCTGGTACGCCGACATCGGCGGCCTGCCTGCTTACCGTGCCCGATTGCCCGGCGACCGGGATGCGGATGTGTGCATCGTGGGGGGCGGGTATACCGGTTTGTGGACGGCGTATTACCTCAAGCGCGCGCAGCCGGATTTGCGCGTCACCATCTTGGAAAAAGAGTTCTGCGGCTTTGGTGCTTCGGGGCGTAATGGGGGCTGGCTTTCCGGAGGCTTTGGTTGGTCGCGTGAGAAATACCTGGCCAACTCCAGCCGCGCTGCGGTCATCGCTATGGAAAGCGCTATGCATGGCACGGTGGACGAAGTGCTGGCCGTGGCAGAGCGCGAACACATAAACGCCGACATCGTCCGCGCAGACACGCTGCGGGTGGCCACCAACGCGGCGCAATGGGCGCGCGTGCAAGCCAGCTACCGCGAGGCACGCGCATGGGACGTGCCTGAAGACCGCGTTAGCCTGATTAACGCTGCCCAAGCCAGTGCACGCATGCGGGTGGACCAGGTGATGGGCGGCTTGGTACACCACGACACAGCGCGCGTGCAACCGGCCAAGCTGGTACGCGGACTGGCCGATGTCGTGGAACGGTTGGGCGTATCTATATACGAGCAAAGCGCGGTGATAGGCTTGGAAAAAGGCAAGGTGCAAACCGCGCAAGGCGTTGTGCGTGCGCCTTTGATCGTGCGCGCCACCGAAGGCTTTACCGCCGGGCTGCCGGGCCTCAAACGTCAATGGATGCCGATGAACAGCGCGCTGGTGATGACCGAGCCGCTACCCGCCAAGCTGTGGGATGAAATCGGCTGGAGCGGGCACGAGTTGTTGGGTGATGCGGCGCACACCTATGGCTATGCGCAGCGCACACGCGAGGGACGCATTGCCATGGGCGGGCGCGGTGTGCCTTACCGCTTTGGCTCGGCCACCGATGTGAACGGCGTCACGCAGCAAACCAGCATTGAAGGTCTGCAAGCTATGTTGCTGCGCTGGTTTCCGCAAACACGCGGCCTGCGCTTGGAGCATGCTTGGTGTGGCGTGCTGGGCGTACCGCGTGACTGGTGTACCACCGTGGGCCTGGACCGCGCTAGCGGCATGGCCTGGGCCGGCGGCTATGTGGGCCTAGGCGTGTCCAGTTCCAACCTGGCCGGGCGCACGCTGGCCGATTTGCTGCTGAACCAAGACACCGACCTGACCCGCCTACCCTGGGTCAACCGCAGCGTTCGGCCCTGGGAGCCAGAGCCTTTGCGCTGGCTGGGTATTCACGGCATGTACCAGCTTTACCATTGGGCGGACAAGCGCGAATTCGCCGGGCTGGCCCGTACCTCGCGCATTGCGACAATGGCCAACAAAATCACAGGCCGCTAAGTGTCCACTGCGCGGCAACCTTTTTCCCTCGGAGACTTTGCATGACGCACTTTCAAACTTTTGCGCACCTGTCCACGATCGACCTGGGCGCACCCCGGCCCAAGCCCACCACGCTGACGGGCAATCAGTTCGAGGCGTCGGTGGCACTCTTCAAATCGAATGACGGTCTGATGGAAATCGGCGTCTGGGAATGCACACCCGGGCGCTTTACGGCAGTGCGCGACACAATGTCAGAGACCTGCCATATCGTGTCTGGGCACCTAACGCTGCACGGCCCCGAAGGCCGCGCGCAAGAGGTGCGAGCGGGTGAGGTGCTGGTGCTGCCCAAGGGCTGGCGTGGCGAGTGGGAACTGCACACCACCACACGCAAGCTGTATGTGATGCACCACGATGCATCCTGACACAAGCGACAGCGCGCCGCCGCAAGCCGACCCGCGCGCCAGCGCGCCGTTACCGCGGGTGCTGTGGCCGCTTTTGTTTGGCAATTTTGTGATTGGCACCGGCGTCATGGTGGTGCCGGGCACGCTCAATGACATCAGCAGCAATTTGCAAGTCTCTGTCCCGGTGGCGGGGCAACTCATTACCGCTACGGCGGTGGTGATGTGCATAGGCGCACCGCTGTGCGCCACGCTGGTGGCTGGTTGGGATCGGCGCCGCTTACTGACGCTTGCATTGCTTTGGTATGGCATTTTTTTATTGGCCAGCGCCTGCATGCCGGACTTTGGCTCGCTGATGGCCGTGCGCGTGCTGGCCGCGATTGCACCGGCCATCTTCACGCCGCAAGCAGCCTCGTGCATCAACCTGCTGGTCGCGCCCGAGCAGCGTGGACGTGCGATTACTTTTGTGTTCATGGGTTGGTCCGTAGCCTCGGTGGTGGGCACGCCTTTAGGTGCATGGGTGGGTGGCACGTTGGGTTGGCGCGTGGCATTTGGATCGATAGCGCTGCTTAGTCTGATTAGTGCGGCCTGGTTGTGGCGCAGCATGCCTGACGGGGTGCGTCCGCCTGCGCTATCACGCGCGGCCTGGGGCCAAACGCTGCGCTCGCCAGCGCTGATGTTGTGCGTGGCGGTGACCGTCTTGTTTGCCGCGGGGCAGTTTGTGTTGTTCTCCTATTTCGCGCCGTATTTCAAGCAACAACTGCAGTTCAGCCCGACGGATCTCAGCCTCTTGTTTGCCTGGTATGGATTTTTCGGCTTTACCGGCAATGTGCTGATGTCGCGCAATATCGACCGCACCGGCGCGCCACGTGCCGTGATGTGGAGCGTAGGCGCCATGGCTTTGAGCCTGCTGCTGTGGCCGCTGGCGACTAATGTGCTGCTGGTCGCCCTGATCATCCTGCCCTGGGGGCTAGGCTGCTTCGCGTCCAACTCGGCGCAGCAGGCGCGTCTGGCCGGCATTGCACCCACACTAGCCTCGGCTTCAATAGCGCTCAATAGTTCGGCTATGTACGCAGGCCAGGCCATGGGCGCTGCCAGCGGCGGCTGGCTGATCGCACAAGGCCGCATGCTGGAGCTGCACTGGTTTGGCCTGGCAGCTATGTTGGCCGCGATGCTCGTGAGCTGGTGGGCCAGCCGTCAAACCGTGGATCTGGCGCTAGCGAGGGGTTAGGGCTTTCACTGTCCAGCGTCGGGCACAACGGCTTTACGTCGCGCCCGCCACGCCCCCACCAAAACCAACAAGCCCGGCACAAAAATTAAGGCCCAGATGATTTTGTCTAGGTGTTGTTTAACCCAGGGGATATTGCCGAAAAAATAGCCCACGGTCACGATGCCGACGACCCATAGCGTGCCGCCGAGTACATCAAAGAAAGTGAACTTGGCGCGGGTCATGTGTGCCACGCCACCCACAAAAGGCGCAAAAGTGCGTGCGAAAGGCATAAAGCGCGCGGCCACCAAAGTGATGCCACCATAACGTTCGTAAAAAGCATGTGCTTGGTCAAACGCGGCTTTATTGAAAAAGCGCGAGTCTTCCCACTGAAACACCCGCGCGCCGAAATAACGCCCTATGGTGTAGTTGGTCTGGTTGCCCAGAACTGCCGCCGCCAGCAGCAAGGGCACCACGATGCTGTAGTCCATCAAACCCACCCCACACATGGCGCCCACTACAAATAGCAATGAATCCCCCGGTAAGAATGGCATGACGACCAGGCCGGTTTCGACAAAGATAATCAGGAACAACAGCGCATAGACCCACTGGCCGTAGTTGCTGACAAATAGTTCCAAATAGCGGTCAACGTGTAATACAAAGTCGAGCAAGGTAGCGGCCAGTTCCATGCGCGCATTATCGCCGCCACCCCCCACCTACAATCCCCGCGTGAACGCCCAAACCCCCAGCCCACGCAAGCCGATACGGCCCTTGCCCGATACCTTGATCAGCCAGATCGCAGCTGGCGAAGTGGTGGAGCGTCCGGCCTCGGTGGTGCGCGAGCTGGTCGATAACGCGTTGGACGCAGGCGCTCGCCAAGTGACGGTGCGCTTGCTGGCTGGCGGGGTACGGTTAATCGCCGTAGAGGACGATGGCATGGGGATCGAAAGCGCCGAATTGCCACTGGCCTTTGAGCGTCACGCCACCAGCAAGATTGGTAATTTACAAGACCTGGAATCTGTGGCCACCATGGGCTTTCGGGGTGAGGCGCTTGCCGCCATTAACGCGATTGCGGACTGCGCCATTTTGTCGCGCGCCTTGGGTCAATCGCAGGCCTTTTTGCTGGACGGGCGCAGCGGTGAATTGCGCCCGGTGGCCCGCGAAACTGGCACGACGGTAGAAGTGAAAGAGCTGTTTTACAGCACGCCAGCCCGGCGCAAATTTCTGAAAACCGATGCCACCGAACTGGCCCATTGCATAGAAGCCGTGCGTCGCCACGCATTGGCAAGGCCCGACGTGGGTTTTGCGATTTGGCATGAAGGCAAGTTGGTCCAGCAATGGCGCGCGCACAGCGATGGCGCCCTTGGTTTGCAGACGCTACGTGATGCTGCGGCATCGATTGAAGCAGATGCAGCAGACGCAATGCGCGCTGCGCAGCGCATCGCCCTGGACCGGCGCCTGGCCGATGTACTGGGCAGTGATTTTTTGACGCAATCGATTGCCGTCGATTGGCGCAGCGCACCCGGCCCGCACGACCCCAGCGGCAGCGGTGCACGCAGCATGCGGGTGTGGGGCCGGGTCGGCATACCCGATGCCGCCCGCGCGCGCGCCGACCAGCAGTTTTGCTATGTGAATGGCCGCTTTGTGCGAGACAAAGTGCTCACCCACGCAGCGCGCAGCGCCTACGAGGACGTGCTGCATGGACAGCGTCAGCCGGTCTATGCGCTCTACCTGGACATGGACCCGACGCGGGTGGATGTGAATGTGCATCCCACAAAAATAGAAGTGCGCTTTCGCGATAGTCGCGAAGTCCACCAAGCGGTGCGCCATGCCGCTGAAGAAGCCCTGGCGCTACCGCGTTCTGGGCGGGCTGCTGCGCAAGCGGGGCAAGATTTAAGTGCTACAGGTAACAGCGCCTGGGGCAACTTGCTCAAACCCGATGCGGGCTTAGCCGGCACCGGCCAAAGGTCTTTCGATGCAGCAGGAAGCCGAAGCGCGCCTGGAGCTGATGCACCTTCTAATTCCCCATTGTTCATGCGTCAGCAAGGCATGGCATTTGCACCCCATGAAAGCGTGGGCTACCGCGTTAGAGATGTGGGTGCTTTATGGCACAACGCTTCCAGCACCTTAAACAATGCAAACAACGCGGAAGCTTGGGGCGGAGATTCAAACGTTTCGATGACGCAAAACTCTGCGTATGCGCCACACACTGAACCCACCTATGCGGCACAGTCACAGTCACAAGCCCATACGGACGCGCAAGACTGGCCACTGGGCCGCGCCTTGGCCCAGTTGCAAGGAATTTACATACTCGCCGAAAACGCGCAAGGCTTGATCGTGGTGGATATGCACGCCGCGCACGAGCGCATCGTGTACGAGCGCCTCAAAGCGCAGTGGCAATCACTGTATCCGGCCGATGCCCAACTCGTTGCCGACCCGTCGGCGGCACCAGCCGAACAAAATCAAGCCCGCATGCCGCGTATGGCTAGCCAGCCCTTGTTGATTCCGGCCACTTTTGCCGCCACACCCGAAGAATCCGCCACGGCCGAAGCGCATGCCGACACCCTGCACGCGCTAGGGCTGGAGGTAAGTGCCTTCTCGCCCACCACGCTGGCAGTGCGTGCCGTTCCCACTACCTTGGCGCAAGGCGACGCGGTAGCCTTGGCGCGCAGCGTGCTGGCCGAATTAGCACAGCACGACGCAAGCACCGTGCTAGCCCGCGCGCAGGACGAAATCTTGTCCACGATGGCCTGCCACGGCGCAGTGCGTGCCAACCGGCGCCTGAATATCGACGAGATGAACGCTTTGCTGCGACAAATGGAACATACCGAGCGCAGCGACCAGTGCAACCATGGGCGCCCCACCTGGCGGCAAATCACCGTGGGCGAACTGGATAAATGGTTTATGCGCGGACGCTGAGCCGCCAGCACCTGGGGCCATTGCCAGCAGTAGGCCTTGGCAATCTATGGCTTCCTACAATCGCACGAGAATGCAACCACCATCGGCCCTACCGGCAGCCCCGCCTTCCCAACCCGTTTTACGAGAAGAAGTGCGTGCACTGTGGGCTTTGGCCTGGCCGATTCTGGTGGGGCAGTTGGCCAATATCGGTATGTCGGTGGCAGCAGTGGCGATGTCGGGCCATGTGTCGGCGCAAGACCTGGCTGGCGTGTCACTTGGCGTGTCCTTGTGGAACATCGTCATCATTACCCTCATCGGGCTGTTGATGTCGGTCAACCCCACGGTGGCCCACCATGTGGGCGCGCAGGAGCTTGCGCAGGTACCGCATGTGGTGCGCCAAGCCTTGTGGAAAAGCCTGCTGCTGGGAATCCTCGCCACTGTCGCTCTGCAATCGACACAACTGATTTTTGCGTGGATGACGCTGGAAACCCACACGCGCGCAGTGGCGCAGGATTTTGTGTTGATCACCAGTTTTGGTCTGCCAGCCTTTGCAGCCTACCGCGTGCTGTACGGTTACAGCGCCAGCATCAACCAGACCAAGCCCATGATGGTGGTGGCGCTGTTGGCCTTGGCGCTCAACGTAGCGCTTAGCTGGGTACTGGTGTTTGGCCATCTGGGTTTTGCGCCTATGGGCGGCTTGGGTTGCGCCTGGGCTACGCTGGTATCGGTGTGGTTCAACCTCATCGGCATGTTGTTATGGATAAGCCGAAGCGCGGCGCACCAAGCCACCTATCCCTTCACGCATTTCGAATGGCCGCACCGGCCTATGCAAGTAGCGCTTTTTCGCTTGGGCTTACCGATCGGGATGACGTTTTTTGCTGAAACCAGTGCCTTTGCCCTGATTGCCCTACTTGTGGCGCGCTTTGGCAGTGCGCAAGTGGCGGCGCACCAGATTGCGCTCAATTTTGCGTCGCTCTTGTTCATGGTTCCCATGAGCCTGAGCGTGGCGGTGCTCACACGCGTGGGCCAAGCGCTGGGCGCGGGTGATGCACAAGCGGCCCGCTACCGCGCCTGGGTAGGGCTGGGCACGGCCATGGTATTTGCCAGCGCATCTGCCTTGTTCACCGGCTTGTACGGCACGGAGATTGCGCGCTTTTACACTGAAGACGCAACGGTGCTGGCGGTGGCTATTCCGCTGCTGTTCTTCGCGGCGGTATTTCAGTTTTCCGACTCGGCGCAAGTGGTGCTCAGCGGCGCCATACGCGGCTACAAGGTGACGCGAGCGCCCATGCTCTTGCACCTGACGGCCTTTTGGGTGGTGTCCCTTCCGTTAGGCTACGTTTTAGGGGTTGCACCTGAATGGGCCCCATGGCGCCCGGCGCAGGCGATGCAAGCCACTGGCTTTTGGATTGCGTTGGTCGTCGCCCTGATGATCGCCGCGCTGGGCTTGCTGCTGATGCTCAAGCTGGTTGCTGACCAGCGCTGCGAAGCCATGAGCCCCGACTTGGGCAATGAAGCGCAAGGCGACGCGACGGACCATCAACAGCGCATTTGAAGAGTCCGGCTCACCATGCAAGGCGCTCTGCCCTTTTACTTGTCGATTGCCGGCCCCACGGCCGCTGGCAAGACTGCAGCTGCGCTGGCAATCGCAGGTGAATTTGATTGCGAAATCATCAGTGTGGATTCGGCCCTGGTCTACCGGGGCATGAACATAGGTACGGCCAAACCGACAGCGCAGGAGCTGGCGGCCGTGCCCCACCACCTGATCGACATCCGCGACCCGCTGCATGCCTACAACGCTGCCGAGTTTGCGCGTGATGCTGCAGGGCTGATTCGCGACATAAGTGCTCGCGGAAAGTTGCCCCTATTGGTGGGCGGCACCATGTTGTATTTCAGAGCGCTAATGGAGCCCTTGGACGCCATGCCCACAGCCGACCCCCACATCCGCGCGGCCATAGAGCAGGAGGCCCAGGCACTCAGTTGGCCCGCCATGCATGCCCAACTAGCGCTGGTGGATCCGACGACCGCCGCGCGATTGGCACCAGCCGATAGCCAACGCATCGGGCGGGCCTTAGAAGTGTGGCGCAGCGCAGGAGTGCCCTTATCGCAGTTGCAATTACGCAGCCGACAAGCCGATGCAGATGGCCTGCTAACTAAAGGGCAAGTCAATCCGCAAGCCCCGCTCATTTCGCTGGAGCCACAAGACCGAGGATGGCTGCACGCACGCATTGCCGAACGCTTTGACGCCATGCTGTCACACGGCCTGGTGCAGGAAGTGCAAAGCCTGCGCGCGCGCGGTGACCTGCATGCAGCACTTGCGTCCATGCGCTGCGTGGGCTATCGCCAGGTGTGGGAGGTGTTGGACGGCAACTCGCCCGCCGCGCAATTGCGCGACAAAGGAATTTTTGCCACGCGGCAACTAGCCAAGCGGCAAATCACCTGGCTGCGCTCCATGCCGCAGCGCCATGTGATTGCGTGCGACGGCAGCGATGCGCTAGAGACTACCCTAGACACCGCCCGTCATCTGGTGGAAGCGGCAATCGTATGAGCCACCCATCCGTAACCTGTTCGTGCTGGCATCCGAGCCTCGTACCCATGGGTACGCGCGTCACGCCCTTGGACCGATTATCTTGACAAGCCCCGCCCTATGACCTTGCAAATTGAAGCGCTCTGCAAAAGCTACGGCGACAAGCCCGTGTTTAGCGATGTATCCATGCACGTGAAGGCGGGCGAATTCGTTGCCATCATGGGCGACTCGGGCGTGGGCAAATCAACCCTGCTCAACTGCATGGCCGGATTGGACACTTGGGACAGCGGGCGGGTTGTACTCAAAGGGCACGATGTGGGCCAGCTCAGCGAGACCGCGCTGGCCGCGCTGCGGCGCAAGGACATCGGCTTTGTGTTTCAGGCTTTTCATGTGCTGCCGCACTTGGACGTGGCACAAAACGTGGGTCTGCCATTGCTTTTGCTTGGCACGCCTGACGGCCAGCGCGTGCAAGCCATGCTGGAGGCCGTGGGCCTGGGCGAAATGGGACCGCGTTTGCCGCAAACCCTGAGCGGCGGGCAGTTGCAGCGCGTAGCCATCGCCCGCGCCCTGGTACACCGCCCTGCTCTGCTGCTGGCCGACGAACCCACCGGCAACCTAGACCCGGACACTGCAAGCCTAGTTATGAACACCCTGGTTGCCCAAACCCGGGAACACGGGGCTGCTCTAGTACTGGTTACGCACTCACAGGCTGCTACGGTTGGGGCGGATAGGGTGCTGCAAATCACCGGTCATGGTACGCGTGAAATTTCGACGAAAAATTTGATCGCGCGTGAGATCCGCGCTTAAATCTTGGTTTTTCACTGCTTCACACTTAAGCAGAAATCTGTATGCGCAGTTTGTTTGATTTTGATGGCAGTAATCAAATCCCCTAAGGCCTCAAACTCATCTTTCCAAGGAAATTGGGGATCTGACTGAGCCATGTCTAACGATTTGTAACCCCTAAGATCATCAGAGCAGCGTGTGGCGTAAAACTTCACGGGTTGCAGCGGCAATGCTTGACCCGCATTGTTCCTCAACGCAGACACTTGGTTTTTTCCGGCTGCACTTGTTTCAATTCCCCAGAAATCAAACATAGGTCTCTGGTCAAAACCGGTAATCAGACTCAATGCAACCAGCATGTAGTCGTGGTACAGGTGAATTCCGTTGACCACGATCCCGTTCTCAGTGGTGGGTTTTTTGGTGTACTGACTAAAACCTAATTTGGCTATTCCGTTACCCCAATCGGCGTCGGTAGTGGCCTCTACCTGGCGCTGATTCAGGTACAGCAAGGTGTAAATATCCCATCCCGCTTCAATGGCATCTGTGTCACTCATTGATGAATTGTGACTTTTGATGATGTCTGCATACAGCAGTGGCCACTGCAAGTAAAAATCAAGACGCATGCGATCATGTTCAATGGCGAAGGCAGAATCCGTCCATAAATTCTTCTTAATGTTTAAAACTTTTTGATCCGTATTCAAACTACCGTCTTTGAATGTCTTTTTAAGAAAATCAAAGACTACTTGAGTGTCTGGAAGGTCGTTGTAATAACCGATCGCATCGCGGTTGACATCGATCAATAAGCGCCATTTTTTATGCAACGGGAAAATATTGTTAGCCACTTCAGAGCTAATTCCACCGTACATTTTGAACCTCACTAAATTGTGACCGAGCTCATGGCTTACACCCCAATTGCGTGGTCCAAGACCGATATTTGAAGTGATGGGATTGCCATTGCAGCTCGAACCGCAGTTGGCCTTGTCGTCCGCGTGATAGTGTTGTGGGTCGCGTGGCTTGTGTATTGTGGAGCTAGTGCATTCCCAATTGTTTGTCGCGCAAAAAACACTTACACGGGGTTTGAGTTTTAAGCCATTGAGTTCAAGGCCCGCCAACTGCAAGGCATCATCGATGACATATTTCTTCGCTTCGGCAAGGTATTTGTCCATATCAATACTATTGGTAGCACTGCTGAAATAAGGTTTGGTCACATTCGGGTACTCCGTGCTTACGGCCGACTTAGACTCAGGCAATAGAAGCTCCTTGGTCGTTCTAATCAGCGAATGTATTTCCAAGCCTGCTGTTTTGATTTCCAGCCAATCGAGCTTGCTGTTCAGAACATCATTTAAAAATGCTGATGCGTCAGGGGCGCCTTGCGTTGTGTCATAAAAAGGATGCTTGGCTGCTCCCTGGATTTGCAGCACCACGGAAGTTTCTTTGGTGCCCGCATAGCGCAACTCTAGCAATCCACCGTAGGGCGAAACAATGGTTATGGGCTGGGTAGAGAGCGGGAAGTCCGAACTGCGGGGCAACCTGGGTCTGCGATATCCTGTTCCCAAAATTTCCTTACCCGCGGCATCCACAGGTGACGAGAACAGCTTGGTGTTACCTTCACTGGCGGTATTGACGAAAAACGTGAACTTGCCTGCAACTGGCGCTTTTTGTAGCTGTATGGTCAGAGCTTGTCCCGGCAGTAAAAATCGCCCGACCGCCGTAAATCCGTTGCTACCTGTCAGGGTGACAGTGACATTTTCGATAGTCGTGCTGCCCTTAACCTGACGAACATCTGGGCCTAAAAAATTGCCCAAATCTGTTTGCGCCATTCCGGCTTTGCGCACATAGGCAACCAGTGCATCTGCAATATAGGCTTTTTGAAAGGCTTCAGCGTGCGTGAGTTTGTTGATTGGATAAACGATATTTTGGCGGTATGCATCCGCCCACAGGACCAACTGTTTAAGAGTTTTATTTTCCACTTGTGGGTCATACAGGTTTTGCCCCTTGCTGTTTATCTCATCCAACAGAGTTTTTAGTTTATTTAAAGGATTAACTATCTCATCGGTGAATGCTTGAGGCAACACGCAGTCGCTATCTGCTTCGCATTTAGTCCAATCGTACTTTTGATTGAAATTGTTACCTTTTATCCGCTCTAGCAACTTTGCACCTAATGGGTCATTGCGTGCATGGAGTTGGTCTGGAGTCAAATCACCGCCAACGTAATCCAAGGCGTAGTAATTTCTTCGATCTGGCGCATCACCGCTAGCAAACCCCAAAGCTCCCAGCCTTGGATAATCATCTGGCCAGTTTGCCCTGGCGTAGTCGTTAGGCGCGCCACCATCGGGGTGGCTGTTCAAATACAAAACTGGAATTTTGGCAACAACAATATCTTTAATCCTGCTAAGTTGTACTTGCAAAACATCTGCATTCAATCTACGGTCAACGGCGCCAATAACCACCAACTGAGCCTTGGCAGCGCAGTCTTTCACGGGATCTGACAGCGGGTCGCATTGCAAACTGGTAGACGGGATTTTCAGTGCGGTCAGCCCATCCGCCGCATAGGACTTGTAAACTTTTTCTTTAGCGCCAGTGGTATACAGGACAGTGTTTGATTTGGGCAAACTCGACCATGCAATATTCAGACTTGTAGCGCTTTGTCCGGTTAAGTCCCGTGCTGGGTCGCCGGTTACCAACCAGGACAACACCCGCTTGAACACAGCTTGATGGTCTATTTGCCTTGAAGCGACTTCCAATGACTGACTGTTGAGTCCAAATATTCGGGTTTGATTGGTATCAAAGCCGGACAAGATGTCGTAGCCGTAACCCGCAATACGATCGCCCCCCACGGTGCTAACGGATGCCAGCACATTACCTTTATCGCCCACTACCAATGGAAACACTTTCTCCATGCTGGACAATAAAGGTTGAATCATGAAACTGTCTTTGACCAAGTCAAATTTGGTACTTAATTTGGCACTCGACCCGCCTTGATAAAAAGTACCAATAAGATTATTCTGAGTGTCAAGAATGCCCTGGTAATTGCCAGACGCTTGGCTAATGATCTCGCTTGCGTCCTTCCCGCTAAGCAGGGTGCTGTCGCCAGCCTTCAGGGCGAGCTTGATGCGGTTGGACGGCGTATTTGGTAGGCAGGGCTCTATTTCAACGTTCTTGCCGTTGTGAATGCTGCAACTTGCTGTCTCCGTCTGAAAGGTGCGTGTGCCAATTTGACCAGCCGTGCAGGCTTCTGTTTTGACCTCAGACAGTACGGATGGGCAAGCGTTGTCCTGATTTCCCCCACCGCCTCCACAAGCCAGCAGCAGACCTAGCAATGCCGCGGGTAACAGCCAGCGTACACCCCGAAACTTAGAAATTGGTGATTTGACAGATTCCGGCATACGACCTCCTGAAGATAATGTTTAGAGTAATTATTTCATATTTGACAATTATTTATTCAAAAAAATTTGTTGATTTATTCGTTTAAATATCAAAAATTTGTTTATTTCATGCGAATCAATATGGGGTTTCCCCAGATCCGCAAAGACCGGCCGCTCGCTTGCGTTTGCAGGCGTCTGAATCGCAACCCTTCTAGGCCAATGGAGCCTTAAGCCGCGCCGAGGTGCGGAACCAGTCCTACGGTCGGCTGCCCATTTTTCAGCGCCGCCGTAAACGCCAACATGCGATCGATAGGCAAACGGGCTCGCAGGCCTAGCGCGCTGTCCACATGCACTTCGCCCACTCCGGTTTCCAGCGCACGTGCCACGTCGGCTAATCCGTTCATGGCCATCCAGGGGCACTGCGCGCAGCTTTTGCAGGTGGCGCTATTACCAGCGGTAGGTGCTTCAATAAATAGCTTGCCAGGATTGAGCGTACGCAGTTTGTGCAGCATGCCTTTGTCAGTGGCGACGATAAAGGTGTTGGTATCCATGGTCTGCGCGGCCTTGAGGATCGCCGAAGTGGAACCCACCGCATGAGCGAGCGCCACCACATCGGCCGGAGACTCCGGATGCACCAGCACGCCGGCTTGTGGATGCTCCGCCATCAAAGCCTGTAATTCAAAGGCCTTAAATTCGTCATGCACGATGCAAGCGCCTTGCCAGAACACCATGTCCGCGCCGGTTTCGCGCTGGATATAGCCGCCCAGGTGCTTGTCGGGTGCCCATAGTATTTTTTGCCCGGCGTCTTTGAGCGCACGCACAATGTCCAGCGCGCAACTGGAGGTCACCACCCAGTCGGCGCGCGCTTTGACTGCCGCGCTGGTGTTGGCGTAGACCACTACCGCGCGGTCAGGGTGCGCGTCACAAAAGGCGCTGAATTCCTCAATCGGGCAGCCCAGATCTAAAGAACAAGTGGCGTCCAGGTCAGGCATCAGCACGCGCTTGTCCGGACTCAAGATTTTGGATGTTTCGCCCATAAAGCGCACGCCCGACACCACCAGCGTTTGCGCGCTATGGTCTCGGCCAAAGCGTGCCATTTCCAGCGAGTCACTTACCAGACCGCCGGTGGCTTCGGCCAGATCTTGTAAGTCAGGGTGCACGTAATAGTGCGACACCATGACTGCGTTTTTTTCACGCAACAAGCGGGTGATTTTTTCTTTTAAAGCCGCTCGCTCGGCGGGACCAGGTTCCACCGGTACCCGAGCCCAGGCGTGGCGGGTGCTGCACGCAGGCTGCTCGTATTCGACGTCTATGCGCTGCAAGGCTAGTTCGGGGGTTTGCATCACATGTCCTCCATGCGCATAGAAAAATCGGTGGCGCGCACGTCTTTAGTCAGTGCGCCTATGGAAATTCGGTCCACCCCGGTGGCGGCGATGGCTTGCACCGTGTCCATGTTCACGCCACCGGACACCTCCAAAATCGCGCGTCCTGCGTTGATCGCCACGGCTTCACGCAACTGAGCATGCGTCATGTTGTCCAGCAGCACCATACGCGCGCCCGCCTGCAAGGCTTCATGGAGTTGCTGCAAAGTCTCGACCTCGATTTCCACAAAGGTCGCCTGCGCTGCCACCGCTCGCGCGCGCCCCAAGGCGGCAGTGACACCTCCGGCGGCGGCGATATGGTTTTCTTTAATCAACACCGCATCGAACAAACCAATGCGGTGGTTAGTGCCGCCACCGCAGCGCACTGCGTATTTTTGCGCCAGGCGCAGCCCGGGCAGGGTTTTGCGGGTATCCACAATCTGCGCCCGATTGCCCGGGACCGCCTGCGCCGCGGCCACAAACTGCGCCGTGTGCGTGGCTACGCCACTGAGTAACTGCAAGAAATTAAGCATGGTGCGCTCGGCTGTGAGCAGGGCTTGCGCCGGGCCTTCCAAGGTCAAAACCACCTCGTTGGATTGGCCCTGTGCGCCCTCGGCAACTTGCCAGCGCATCTGTGCTTGCGGTGCCAGTGCATGCAAAGCCGCCGCTGCCCAAGCCTGGCCGCACAGCACGGCGTTTTCACGCAAGATTACGCGGGCACGGGCGCGGCGCTGCGGGTCCACCAGGGAGGCGGTCAAATCTCCGCTGCCCACGTCCTCGGCAAGCGCGCGAGCGGCATCCGCATGCGCCAGGCGGGAAATGGCCTCTTTGGAGAAGTCAAACTGCGTCATAGGGCGCGTAGCATAGCGGCAATGGCGTATGGCCCGCCGGGCTTTGGGTCTACACTGCGCGCTGCCCCTAAAATTGGCCGCCACAAGGATTTGCCATGTCTCTTTTTCGCCGCCCCGATTACCACTCCGAAGCCAGCTTGTTCATTGACCAGCTCAAGGCATCCAGACCCGCCTTGGAGTCACAACAGCGGGCGGGGCGCGCCTTGCTTTGGGACCTTAATCTGGACCGCAGCGCACAAGCGGGCTACAAAGACGCCAAAGTAGCGCAAATGCCCTACGTCTATCAGACCAAGTCGGACCAGTAAGTCCTTCGTAACCCAGCCTGACCCGCCAAGCACCTACCCGGGTGGTAACACCGCGATGAACAGCAGCGCTATTTCCATGCCCAAAGAGGCCTCTGCATTGCCCGATGCCTCACAAGAAGTGGTCGACCATGTGGCGGTGGCGCGTCTTTATGGCGAGCCGCTTTTCACGATGCCGCTGGATCTGTACATCCCACCGGACGCATTAGAAGTATTTTTAGAGGCCTTTGAAGGCCCGCTGGACTTCCTGCTTTACCTGATTCGCAAGCAGAATTTCAATATTCTGGATATTCCCATGCTCAGCGTGACCAAGCAGTATCTGGTCTATGTGGACCAGATCCGCAAGCGCAACTTGGAGCTGGCCGCAGAATACCTTCTGATGGCGGCGATGCTGATCGAAATCAAGTCGCGCATGTTGCTGCCACCCAAAAAGACGGCCGAAGGGGAAGAACCGGAGGATCCGCGTGCCGAACTGGTACGCAGGTTGCTCGAATATGAGCAGATGAAGCGGGCGGCCGCCAACCTGAACACCGTGCCCCAGTTCGGGCGCGATTTCCTCCATGCGGCGGTCTATGTGGACCAAAGCATCGCGATACGCTTCCCCGATGTGGACGTGGCTGACTTGCAAGAGGCCTGGCGTTCCATGGTACAAAGGGCCAAGCTGGTACAACACCACAAAATCAGCCGAGCTGAATTGTCGGTGCGCGAGCACATGAGCATGGTGCTGAAAAAGCTGCAAGGCAAGCGCTTTGTCGGATTTGAAGATTTGTTCGACCCGCAGATGGGCGTTCCGGTACTGGTGGTGACCTTTATTGCCATGCTGGAGTTAGCCAAGGAAACCTTGATTGAAATCACACAGGCTGAAGCCTTTGCGCCAATTTATGTGCGCCTGGCCTTTACGTCGAATTAATACCCAGCCAGCGCCCGATTCACCGGAGATAGCACATGGTCACATCCATTCCCGTTGACACCTCACTCAGTGCGAGCCAAATCGGCGGCACACCTTACGGGACTTTGCCACCGGCCTCGCCTATGGCCAGTCGCAAGCCCATCAGCCTGCCGCGCATCTTGGAAATGCGCAGCCGGGGCGAAAAAATCACTATGCTGACCGCCTACGATGCCACCTTTGCCGCCGTGGCCGATGCAGCCGGCGTGGAATGCATTTTGATCGGCGACTCGCTGGGAATGGTCTGCCAAGGCCTGCACAGCACCGTTGGCGTAAGTTTGGAAGACATGCGTTACCACACGGCCAGCGTTGCGCGCGGTATTCGGCGTGCGCAGGGCACTGCCTGGCTGATTGCCGATTTACCCTTTGGCTCCTACCAAGAGTCTAAAGAGCAAGCCTTTCGCAGCGCCTCGGTGCTGATGCAGGCGGGGGCGCACATGATTAAGTTAGAGGGCGGCGGCTGGACCACGGAAGTGGTGCATTTTTTGGTCGAGCGTGGCATACCGGTGTGCGCGCATCTGGGGCTCACCCCGCAAACCGTCCACGCCCTAGGCGGCTACCGCGTGCAAGGACGCACGGGCGCGGCGGCCGATACGCTTAAGCAACAAGCCCATGCACTGGAAGACGCCGGTGCGTCCATGCTGGTGCTAGAAATGGTGCCAGCCGATGTATCAGCCGACCTGACGCAAGCACTGCAACACTGCGCCACCATAGGCATAGGCGCGGGCAAAGATACAGCTGGCCAGGTGCTAGTGCTGCACGACATGCTAGGCGTGAACCTAGGCAAGATGCCCAAGTTTGTGCGCAACTTTATGGGCGATGCGAGCTCCATTCGTGGTGCGATGGAAGCTTATGTGGCCGCAGTTAAAGACGGCAGCTTCCCGGTCAACGACATTCACGCTTGGTAAGACAAGGGAATTGATGCGCATCGTCCACAGTCTGCCGGCGCTGGCAGAGGTACTGCAAGCCTACCGGCACCCATCGGTGGTGCCCACTATGGGTAATTTGCACGAGGGGCATCTGGATCTGGTGCGCAAGGCCAAGCCTCTGGGCGATCTGCAACTGACCACGATTTTTGTCAACCGCCTGCAGTTTGGTCCAAAGGAAGATTTCGACAGTTATCCGCGTACTTTTGAGGCGGATTGCGCGCAGTTGGAAGCCGCCGGTTGCGACCTTTTATTCGCACCCACCGAGGCCACGCTGTACCCGGAGCCCCAAGGCTTTAAGGTGGTTCCGCCCGCCGAATTGGCCGATGTACTCGAGGGCCAGTTCCGACCCGGTTTTTTTGCCGGAGTCTGTACCGTAGTGCTTAAGCTATTGGCCTGCACCCAGGCGCGCACAGCGGTATTTGGCAAAAAGGACTACCAGCAGCTCATGGTCATTCGCCACATGGTGCGCCAGTTCAACCTGCCCGTAAACATTGTGGGTGTTGACACGCGCCGCGCACCGGATGGCCTGGCCATGTCCTCACGCAATGGTTATCTGTCCGAGGACGAGCGGGCGCAAGCGCCTCAATTGCATGCAGCCCTTCAACAGGTGGCACAGGCCGTCCGCGCCGGCAATACAGACTTCGAAGCACTGCAAGTGAAGGCTGTGGATACGCTGACCGCAAAAGGCTGGCAGGCCGACTATGTGGAGATCAAGCGCCAGGCCGATTTAGGCGCACCCCAAGCCGGACCGGCGCTGGTGGTACTGGCCGCAGCCAAGCTGGGCAAGACACGGCTGATTGACAACCTCGAAATCTAAGCCGGCCTCGCAGCGCTAGCCTAGCTGCCGTAACCGATCAGAGCCTTCACTTCCAGAAAGTCGTGTATGCCCCAGTCGGCGTATTCGCGACCATTGCCCGATTGCTTGTAACCGCCAAAAGGCGCGTAAATATCCCAGTCCGGGTAATTGATATTGACCTGTCCGGCGCGCAACTGGCGCGCTACGCGGCGTGCGTGGTCTAGGTTTTCGGATTGCACAAAAGCGGCTAGGCCGAACTCGCTGTCGTTGGCGATGTCGATGGCCTCGGCTTCGCTGTCGTAAGGCATGATGGCCAGCACCGGTCCGAAAATTTCTTCGCGTGCAATCGTCATAGTGCGGCTCACATTGCCAAACACCGTGGGGCGCGCATAGTAGCCGCGCGTAAGCCCTGCGGGTTTGCCACTGCCACCGGCTACCAAAATTGCACCCTCGGCAATGCCGATCTCTATCAGTCGCTGCACTTTGGTGTACTGCATTTCACTGACCAAGGGGCCCATGGTCGTACCTTCGGCGCGCGGATCGCCTACCACTTGCTCGGCGGCTACGGTGGCGGCAATCTCCAGGGCCTTGTCGTGCAGTTTGCGCGGAACCAGCATGCGTGTAGGCGCATCGCAAGACTGGCCGGTATTGCTCATGCAACTTTCTACGCCTTTGCGCACTGCGATTTCCAAGTCGGCGTCTTCCAAAATGATATTGGGCGACTTGCCGCCAAGCTCCTGTGCCACCCGCTTGACGGTGTCGGCGGCCGACTTGGCCACCATCACACCTGCTCGGGTGGAACCGGTGAAGGACACCATGTCCACATCTTTGTGCGCCGCCATCACCTGCCCGACCGAGAGACCGTCACCATTGACCATGTTGTAGACACCGGCAGGCACGCCAGCGTCGTGCATGATTTCAGAAAACACAATGCCGCTGATGGGCGCGATCTCGCTGGGCTTGAGCACCATGGTGCAACCTGCCGCCAATGCCGGGGCCACTTTGCAAACGATTTGGTTGAGCGGCCAGTTCCATGGGGTGATCAGCGCGACCACGCCAATGCCCTCTTTCATGATGCGGGTAGCACCACGCTGGTGTTCAAACTCGTAACTTTCCAGGGACGCGATGGTGGCTTCCAAATGCACCCGCCCAGCCCAGGTCTGGGCATCGCGCGCCCAAGCCAGCGGAGCACCCATTTCGTCGGAAACCGCCCGGGCAATTTCTTCAGCACGTTCGTTATACAAAGCCAGGATGCGGCGCATCAACGCCAGGCGCGTGGCTTTGTCGGTTTGGGTAAAGCCAGGAAAGGCGGCGCGCGCGGCGGCCACGGCTTTGTCCACATCGGCAGCGCTGCCCATGGATATTTGGGTGTAAGCCTGCTCGGTGGCGGGGTTGATGACGTCCAGGGAGCGCGCCATTGTGGGGTTGACCCAGGCGCCGTTGATATAAAACTGTTGATGGTGGGACATGGTGTGCAGGCGCACAGGGCGCAGCTCGGACGGTTTTGCATAGCTCGCAGTGCGG
>CAMDHL010000009.1 GCA_945898105.1 Comamonas sp. lk
TTCGGGCCTATAGCTCAGTTGGTTAGAGCAGAGGACTCATATTTTTCAAATGTGCCTTACGCGTGGAAACTGTGTAAGGGATGGTGTCAAAGTCGGCGAACGCTAAGTGCAGCAATGCATAGGCCAACGCCGAGCCAAGCTTGGTGAGCAATCACTTTGAAGGTGTAGAGACTTGACGGCACCCGCCTAAGTGCAGCAATGCATAAGGTGAAGGCAAAGTCCAGGGAGTTGCGAAAGCAACACAAACCGGAATCCTTTGGTCCCAGGTTCAAGTCCTGGTGGGCCCACCAAATCGCTAGGGGTAGTGCACAGCACACTTTTTGTGCCTTGCTCTACACCAGCAAATGCTTGCGCGCAAACCGCGCTTTCGCGGCCTCGCGATTCTTAGACCACGCTTTGAAGCTTCATGGCGACGCTCATATCGCCTTCGACTTTGATTTTGCCGCTCATGAAAGCGCTAACGCCATTAAGTTCGCCGTCGAGCAAGGCTTGCAGGTTCTCAACAGTAATCCCGATGGTGCAATCAGTTTCTCGGTCCGAATTGGAAATGGTGTTAGGTACGACGCTACCGTCAATAACGATGATGCCATCGGCGCCGCAATCGAATTTCAGGCTGGCGCCTAAGCCGCTATCTTCGCCCATTTTTTGACGCATGGCTTCGGTAATGGATTGCAGACTCATGTTGGTTTCCTTCTGGTGGAGTGGTCAAAATCGCATTCTAGTTTGGCAAATGGAAGCCTTTTTATTGCTTCGGGCGCAGCGCATAAGAGGTGGACCCCACCAGGTGCGCGATGGTGAGTTGCGAGAGCGCTGTGCTAGAATTCTAAGCTTTGCGGCTGTAGCTCAGTTGGATAGAGTACTTGGCTACGAACCAAGGGGTCGTGGGTTCAATTCCTGCCAGCCGCACCATATTGAAAGCCCCGAAACATTGCTGTTTCGGGGCTTTTTCTTTTCTGAGTTTGCCGCTTTTGGTGTTTAGTCTGCCTGCTGGCCTATCGCTTTCCGGTTTGCGCCTTGCATCAGGTTTATCTATCAACGGGGGTGTGTTCAGATTAACGGGGTTGTCGTTTGTCGGTAAGGGCTTTAAGCCTAGCAGGTCGCAAATGAGACAAAATGTGCGCTGGTTTATCACACGATTGGATTGCCCGTGTTGGAGATTTTTGTCACCGGCCAACGCCTTGGAATGGCCGCCCATTGGCGGCCGCAGTCATGAACCGCCAAGTCAGCTTCTCGCTTGCTGCCGCACGGCCTTACCGCTTTGTATTTTTAACCCTTCCGAATTACTCACTGATTGCCCTGTCCAGTGCGGTCGAGGCATTGCGCATGGCCAATCGGGTGGTCGGTCAGGAGGTGTACCAATGGACTTTGGCCAGTATCGGGGGCCATCCCGTACCGGCCAGCAACGGCCTGGCGCTAGCCCCCACGGTGGCACTGGCCGATATCGGCACGGCTCATATCGTTTTTGTATGTGGCGGCGTAGAGATTGAGGCTGCCTGCACCTCCGACGTCACGTCGGGTTTGCGACGACTGGCGCAGCGCCAGATTGCGCTCGGTGCGCTGTGCACCGGTGGCTTTGTGTTGGCCAAAGCGGGTTTGCTCGATGGCTACAAGGCCGTGGTGCACTGGGAAAATATGACCGCCCTGGAGGAGCGCTTTCCCAAAGTTATATTTTCGCGGCAGCTATTTGCCATCGATCGCGACCGCTACACCTGCACCGGCGGCATTGCGCCCTTGGATTTGATGCTCAATATCATTCAGACGCATTTGGGTAGAGAGATCGCGCCCATGATTTCGGATCAGTTCATCCTGGACCGTATCCGCAACGATCAGGACCGTCAGCATGTGCCGTTGATGGCCCGGGTTGGCTTGTTTCATGAAAACCTGATTGAGGCGGCCGCCTTGATGGAGGCCAATCTGGAGGAGCCTCTGTCCTTGGACGAAATTGCTTCGTTAGTGGGCGTATCGCGCCGCCAAATCGAGCGCCTGTTTAAGCGCTACGTGGGCGAAGTGCCCACCAAATACTACCTAGACATGCGGCTGCGTCGGGCGCGCAGTCTTCTTTTGCAAACCTCCATGTCTGTGATGGAGATCGCCCTGGCCTGCGGTTTTCAGTCGCCGCCGCATTTTTCCAAGTGCTATCGCGACTTGTTCGGCCACACGCCCAGTGCTGAGCGACGCAATAGCCGTTTGGCCTTGCTATCCCCGGATAAGGCACCCGTCCTACCGCGCTGAGGCGGTGCAGGGCTGCAATTGCTTGCATTGCACAGGCATTGTCACCGTGTCGTATAGCGACAATCGCGGGTCGCTAAACTATCAGGCTTTGCGCATTGCGGCCCGTACATTCTGTCCGCAAGTGCTTGTCATGCCCCGGGCATACCCGGTACATCAACCGAAGGAGTCTTTCTGTGGCTGAAGAATTTGACGATCTGGATTTGAATTCGCTTAACGACGAGGAGTTGACCGAACAAGTCCATGATGACCTCTACAACGGATTGCGTGAAGAGGTGATTGAAGCCACCAATATTTTGCTTGGCCGGGGCTGGTCGGCCAGCCGGGTGCTGGACGATGCCTTGGTAGAGGGCATGCGTATCGTCGGCGTGGATTTCCGCGACGGTATTTTGTTTGTACCCGAGGTGCTGCTGGCAGCCAACGCTATGAAGGGCGGCATGGAAATTTTGCGCCCCCTGCTGGCTGAAACCGGCGTCGAGCCGATTGGCAAGATGGTGATCGGCACCGTCAAGGGCGACATCCACGACATCGGCAAAAACCTGGTCGGCATGATGATGGAAGGCGCAGGCTTCGAAGTCATTGACCTGGGCATTAACAACGCTGTAGAAAAATACATTGCTGCTCTGGAAGAGCACAAGCCCGATATTTTGGGTATGTCTGCCTTGCTCACGACCACCATGCCTTACATGAAGGTAGTCATCGACACGCTCAAGGAAAAAGGCCTGCGCGATGACTACATCGTTTTGGTCGGCGGCGCTCCCTTGAACGAAGAATTTGGAAAAGCAGTGGGGGCTGACGCTTATTGCCGCGATGCCGGTGTGGCTGTAGAGACTGCCAAGACGTTGATTGCTGCCCGTCGAGCTGCGGCCCGCGCCTGATTTCGGAGTCGGCATGGCCGCCGCTGCAAACACTTTGGTGATTGCCTGCGGGGCACTGGCCCGCGAGATCATCGCGCTGCGGCAAGCCAACGCTTGGACGCACATGGATGTGACTTGCTTGCCTGCAGAATTGCACAACCGGCCGGAAAAAATCCCCGGTCTGGTGCGCGAGAAAATCCATATCTTCAGGGCGCGGTATCCGCATATTTTTGTGGCCTATGCCGATTGCGGTACCGGTGGTTTGCTCGATACGGTGTTGCAAGAGGAAGGTGTGGAGCGTTTACCTGGCGCGCATTGTTATGAGTTTTATGCCGGCTCTGCGGCCTTTACGCAGATGGCCGATGCCGAGTTGGGAACCTTTTATTTAACGGATTTTTTGTTGCGGCATTTTGAGCGACTGATCATGCACGGTTTAGGTATCGATAAGCATCCGCAGTTGTTGCCTGTGTACTTTGGCAACTACACCACTTTGATGTATCTATGTCAGAAAGAAAGCCCCGAGGGCATCGCCCAAGGGCAGGCCGCGGCGCAGAGATTGGGCTTGGCATTTGCGTACCGAGTAACCGGCTACGGTGAGATGGAAACTGAATTGAGAACAGCAAGCGAGAAAGTCATCCAATGGCAAAACTGATTGTGATTTCATGGCGTGACCTGCCTGCGCAGGTCGTGGTCAAACGTGGGCGTGAGACTGGAAAAGTGCAACTCTCGCACCGTTTTCAGGAGGCGGTCGACCGCGCGGCGATGCGCGCTGGCAAGTCCAGTGCCGGCGATTACCTGGCCGACTGGAAGCGCAGCGATCCGCGTGAGTGCGGCGACGACATCCAAGAGCAAGCCAACGCCGAGGCGGCCCGCATCGAGGCGCGCTATTCGGACGAGGATTTGCTGCGCATCATCCGCGCCCACGGCGTCGACGACACTTTGCCAACCCCCACGGTGATTTCCGCCGAGGAGGCCTCAGTGCCGCTGCCCGAGGGAGAGCACTGATGTACGCAATGCGTCGCTGGTCGGTGCGCCATGCGCGAAGCCTGGAGGTTTTTTACCAAGGTTTTGAGCGGGTGATGGTGGGATTGCACCCGCTGTGGAAAGCTATTGGCTACCAGCGTTTGGAAAAACCGGTGGCCTTGGTGGAAAAAGCGGTCAAAGGTTTTTTGTTTGATTGCCAGATGTGCGGCCAGTGCGCCTTGTCGAGCACCGGGATGTCTTGCTCCATGAATTGCCCCAAAACCATACGCAATGGCCCCTGCGGCGGCGTCCGTGCCAATGGGAATTGCGAAGTCAAGCCGGAGATGCGTTGCGTGTGGGTCGAGGCCTTTGACGGCAGCCAGCGTATGCAAGCAGGCCGCGAGGCGATCAAAGTAGTGCAGTTCGCTGTCGATGGGCGCCTTAAAGGTAGCTCATCTTGGCTGCGCGTCGCGCGTGAAAAATCTGAGCCACTCAAGCAGGAGGCCAAAGTATGAGGTTTGATGACGAACCGGTGCCCGGTTATCCCTTGCCCATATTGCCCGGCCATACCTCGCCCGGACGCTTGGAGCGTGTGTTACGCGGTGGCGGCTTTGCGATTACCGCCGAACTAGAGCCGCCCGATTCCGCTGACCCCAGCGAGGTCTATCGCCGCGCTAAAGTGTTCGATGGCTACGTAGATGCCATCAACGCTACCGACGGCAGCGGCGCCAATTGCCATATGTCCAGCCTGGCGGTCTGTGCGCTACTCACACGAGTGGGTTATGCGCCGGTGATGCAGATTTCCTGCCGCGACAAAAACCGTATTGCGATCCAGGGTGACATCCTGGGCGGCGCAGCTATGGGCGTTTGCAATATGCTGTGTTTGAGCGGTGACGGCGTGCAAAGCGGTGACCATCCGCAGGCCAAGCCGGTGTTTGACCTGGACTGCATGTCATTGCTGGAAATTGGCCGCGATATGCGCGATGCCCACCGCTTTCAAAGCGGGCGCAAAGTGACCTTTGCGCCGCGCGTATTTTTCGGCGCCGCCGCCAATCCTTTTGGTCAACCATTTGATTGGCGCGCCCAGCGCCTCGCCAAAAAAGTGGCGGCTGGTGCGCAATTCATCCAGACCCAATATTGCTATGACGTGCCCCGCCTACGTACCTATATGAAAGAAGTGGAAGACTTGGGGCTTTTGGACAAAGTTTTCATTTTGGTGGGTGTGGGCCCTATGCGGTCGGCCAAAGTAGCTGAGTGGATGCGCAGCAATGTGCCAGGCGTGCATATCCCGGATAGCGTCATCAAGCGCATGGCTGGCGCGGAAAAGCCGGCTGCCGAAGGTCGCAAAATTTGTACCGAAATCGTGCAAGAGGTCAAAGAGATAAAAGGCGTGGCTGGGGTTCACATCATGGCTTATCGTCAGGAAGACTCGGTGCCCGAAATTGTGACCAATTCCGGCGTATTGCAAGGCCGCGTGCCTTGGTACCCGGGGCGTGACGGCGATGGGCCTGAAGTGGGGCATATCCCGCCCCCGGTACTTGCTGCTGCTTGAGCATCACAATTCTTTCTAAAGTGTTTTCAGTTTCCAATTCAAAGGATATAGCGTGACCGATACCATCATCAGCTCAGCGACTAGAGAGGTCGTGATTGGCTTTGACCGCCCCTTCGTCATCATTGGCGAACGTATCAACCCCACAGGCCGCAAAATCATGGCCGCCGAAATGATGGCTGGCGACTACAGCCGCGTAATTGCCGACGCGCTGGCGCAGGTCGAGGCTGGTGCGCATATGTTGGACGTCAATGCCGGCATTCCGCTGGCCGATGAGCCTGGCATGCTGGCAAAAGCCATTCAGTTAGTGCAAGGCGTAACCGACGTTCCCATTTCCATTGACTCGTCCATCGTCGCTGCCCTGGAGGCGGGTTTGGCGGTGTACAAAGGTAAGGCGCTGGTCAACTCGGTAACCGGTGAGGAAGACCGCTTGGAAACTGTGTTGCCGCTGGTTAAAAAATACGGCGCTGCGGTGGTGGCTATTTCTAACGACGAAACCGGCATCTCGCAAGACCCAGATGTGCGCTTTGCCGTAGCCAAGAAAATTGTCGAACGCGCTGCGGATTACGGCATCCCTGCATGCGACGTGGTGGTGGATCCGCTGGTCATGCCCATTGGGGCGATCAACCAGGCTGGCGTGCAAGTCATGCGCCTGGTGCATCGCCTGCGTACCGAGCTCAAAGTGAACACCACTTGCGGCGCATCGAACGTTAGTTTCGGCCTGCCCGAGCGCAATGGCATTAACGCTGGTTTCCTGACCATGGCCATGGCCTCGGGCATGACCTCGGCGATTACCAACCCGCTGCACGCCGAAGTGGTGCGCGCCATCATGGCCGCTGATGTGATGATGGGCCATGACCCCGATTGCTTCCGTTGGATACGTAAGTTCCGCGAAGTGCCGGTGATGGGTGCCGATGGCGAAATGGGCCGGGGCCGCCGCGAGACCGGCAACCGTCGCCGCCGCGAGGGTTAAGCACCTATGGAAGTTGCTGACGCATTGGTCGTTTTTACGCCTTCGGGGCGGCGCGGTCGTTTTCCTGTAGGTTCCTCACTCTTGCAAGCCGGGCGTTCGCTTGGCGTCGATATTGATTCGGTATGCGGTGGACGCGGTATTTGCGGCCGCTGCCAGGTGCTGGTCTCCGAAGGTGAGTTTGCCAAGCATGGCCTAGTCTCCAGCGCCGACCATTTGTCGCCAGTGTCCCAGGTCGAGCACGACTATTGCGCGACCCAGCCACTGGCCGAAGGGCGCCGCCTGTCTTGTTGCGCGCAAGTGCAGGGCGATGTCGTCATCGACGTTCCTTCCAGCAGTCAGGTGCACAAGCAAGTGGTACGCAAGGAAGCCGAAGCGCACGACATCCACCTGGATCCGCTGATACGTTTGTATTTTGTGGAAGTGCAAGAGCCCGATATGCATGATCCGTCGGGCGATTTGCGCCGATTGGAAGACGCATTGGAATTCGAATGGGGCCTCACGGATTTGTCCTGTGACATCATCGTGGTGCAGCAGCTGCAAACCGCCTTGCGTAATGGTGGCTGGAAAGTCACAGTGGCGGTACATGCGGGCAAGCAAATCATGGCGGTCTGGCCGGCCTTGCACGAAAAAGCTTATGGGCTGGCAGTAGATGTGGGCTCGACCACGATTGCGGCGCATTTGTGCGATTTATCCTCAGGCGAAGTGGTGGCCTCGGCAGGCGTCATGAACCCGCAGATTCGCTTTGGTGAAGATTTGATGAGCCGCGTGTCCTACGTCATGATGAACCCGGGCGGCGAGGTGGAAATGACGGCGGCGGTGCGCGAAGCGCTCAACACGCTAGCGGTTGAAGTGACCCAGCGCGTGGGCGCTCTACCCACCGACATTTTGGAAGCCACTTTTGTCGGCAACCCCATCATGCACCACCTGCTGTTGGGCATCAACCCCGTAGAGCTGGGAGGCGCCCCTTTTGCCTTGGCGACCGACCGCTCCATCACTTTGTGGGCCTCTGAAATCAATTTTGCGGTACACCGCAACGCGCGCATTTACGTGCTGCCCTGCATCGCTGGCCATGTGGGCGCCGACACGGCCGGCGTGATTTTGGCCGAGCGGCCTGATTTGGATTCACCAGTCACCTTGTTGGTCGATGTGGGCACCAATGCCGAAATTGTGCTGGGTAATAACCAGCGCATGCTGGCTTGTTCCAGCCCGACGGGCCCTGCCTTTGAAGGCGCGCAAATCAGCTGTGGCCAGCGTGCTGCGCCTGGCGCCATTGAGCGCGTGCGTATCGACCCGGCCACGCTAGAGCCGCGCTACAAAGTAATTGGCTGCGACTTGTGGTCCGACGATCCAGGGTTTGCCGCTGCGGTGGCGGATAGTGGCGTTACTGGCGTATGCGGCTCGGGCATCATCGAAGCGCTAGCCGAGATGTACCTGGCGGGCATCATCCGCCACGAAGGCACTATAGACGGCAACGTTGCCGCGCGCACGCCACGTGTGCAGGCAGATGGCCGCACCTTTTGCTATGAGCTGGTGCCGGCCACGGCTGAAAAGCCCGCTCTGCGTATCTTGCAAAACGATGTGCGGGCTATCCAACTGGGCAAAGCGGCTTTGTACGCCGGTGTGCGTCTCCTGATGGAGCGTATGGGCGTGGACAAGGTAGACCGCATCCGTCTGGCCGGTGCGTTTGGCAGCCATATCGACGTGAAATACGCCATGGTGCTGGGCATGATTCCGGACTGCGTACTTTCAGAAGTTAGTTCCGCAGGTAACGCAGCAGGTACCGGCGCGCGCATAGCCTTGCTGGACAAAGGTTCGCGCAAAGTAATTGAAGACCTGGTGCGCCGCGTGGAAAAAATTGAAACTGCGGTTGAACCGCGTTTCCAAGAATTTTTTGTTGAGGCCATGGCGATCCCCCATTTGAACGATCCGTTTGAGCGCTTGCAGGATGTCGTCACGCTGCCCGAGCGCTTAGCGGTGGTGACGGAGCAAAATGCCCGCAGCCGTCGTGGTGCGCGCAGAGGATGAGTGCATGAGCGCTTGTATGGGCCCATCGCGGTCCGAAAGCTGTCCTCGCCTGGCGGCCTAAGGAACAAAACACATGGCCCTGCCGGAATTTGATTACATCATCGTGGGCGCCGGTTCGGCCGGTTGCGTGCTTGCCAACCGCCTGAGCGAGGATGCTGAGGTGCGCGTGCTTCTGATCGAGGCTGGTGGCAATGACCACAGCATCTTTATCCATATGCCCTCGGCGCTCGCCTACCCCATGGCCAATCCGCGCTATAGCTGGCAGTACCAGTCCGAGCCCGAGCCATTTATGAACGAGCGGCGCATCCACTGTCCGCGCGGCAAAACCCTGGGTGGCTCCTCGTCCATTAATGGCATGGTCTATGTGCGCGGCCATGCCTTGGATTACGAGGGTTGGGCTTTGCAAAACGGCATGCAGGACTGGTCGTATGCGCATTGCCTGCCCTACTTCAAAAAGGCCGAAGCGCGCTCTATCGGCGGTGATACCTACCGCGGCGACAGCGGCCCACTCAAGGTCAGCACCGCCGCCATGCGCAACCCGTTGTACCGCGCCTTTGTCGAAGCGGGCAAGCAGGCGGGCTATCCGGTTACCAAGGACATGAACGGCTATCAGCAGGAAGGCCTGGGGCCCATGGATATGACCACGCACAAAGGCCGCCGCTGGAGCACCGCGATGGCCTATTTGCGTCCGGCCCTTAAGCGTAAGAATTTGGCACTGCAAAAGAACACGCTGGTCACCAAAGTGATGTTCGAAGGTTCCCCTGATGCGCTGCGTGCGGTGGGCGTGCACGCTTTGTACGATGGCCAGGCGCAAGAGCTGCGCGCCCGCCGAGAAGTGATTTTGTGTGGCGGGGCCATCAACTCGCCGCAACTTTTGCAGCTCTCCGGTATCGGGCATCCCGGCTTACTGGAACCCTTGGCAGTACCGGTCCTGCTCGGATTGCGTGGCGTGGGCGAAAACCTTCAAGACCACATGGAAACCTATGTGCAGGTGCGCTGCAAGCAGCCCATCACTTTGTACTCCGCTATGAGCCCGTTGGCCAAACTGCGTATCGGCGTCGAGTGGGTGCTTAACCGCAGCGGCCTAGGCGCTACCAACCATATGGAGTCCGGTGGCTTTATCCGTAGTGACGCCGGGGTAAAGCACCCTGACTTGCAATATCACTTTGTCCCCATGGCCATCCGTTATGACGGCAGCTCGCCAGTGCAGGGCCATGGATTTCAGGCGCATATCGGCCCGATGCGACCTACCAGCCGGGGCTGGGTACGTATTGCCAGCGCCGACCCCTTGCAACCACCGCGTATTTTGTTTAACTACATGGGCACCGAGCAGGACCGCAAAGAAATGCGCGCCGGGGTGCGCCTCACGCGCGAGATATTTGCGCAGGCGGCTATGGAAGATTTCAAAGGCGAAGAAATTTCGCCCGGTGCGCAAGTCCAAAGCGATGAAGAGATCGACGAACACATCCGCAACAACGCCGAGACTGCCTACCACCCCTCGGGCTCCTGCCGCATGGGCACCGATGCCATGGCCGTTACCGACCCGCAGGGGCGCGTGCATGGTGTAAGCGGATTGCGCGTGGTCGATGCTTCCTTGATGCCTTTGATCGTCAGCGGCAATCTGAATGCACCCACCATCATGCTGGCCGAAAAAATTGCCGATTTGGTGCGCGGACGCACTCCGCTACCAGCCCTCACGGCGCCATTTTTTGTGCATCCGAATTGGGAAACGCAGCAACGCTGAGGCGCTGCGATGGTGCCTACGTTGGCTGGGCTAAAATTCGCAGTTCCGAGGAGCGTTGCAGTTCATAGCCATGAACGAGGCTCGGAAGAAGCGGCAAACTGCCGCTTGCTGTTAACGGCGCTCACCCACGCAACCAGTGCGGTGAGCTCTTGATGACTCTCCCTGAAGTTTGCGTGGTATCTCTGTGTACTTTGTGGAGCGCACCATGCCTGTAACCGACGATAGCCCAGTGTCCGCCGCGGACAACCGCTTTACCCATTTGCTAGCCACTCGGCCATGGCTGCTAGCTGATGGCGCCACCGGCAGTAATTTGTTTGACGTGGGTTTGATGTCGGGCGATGCCCCCGAGTTGTGGAACACCGAGCACCCGGAACGTATCGAGACGCTGCACCAGGGTTTTGTCGATGCCGGCGCGGATATTTTGCTGACCAACAGCTTTGGCGGCACGGTCTATCGCCTGAAATTGCACAACGCCCAAAGCCGCATGGCTGAACTCAACACCTTGGCCGCACAAATTGCCCGCCAGGTCGCCGATGCCAGTGGCCGCACCATTGCAGTGGCCGGCAGCATGGGCCCGACCGGCGAAATCATGGAGCCCATAGGCCCCTTGACCTTCGATGAAGCCAAAGCGGCGTTTGCCGAGCAGGCGCTAGCGCTCAAGGCCGGCGGCGCCGATGTCTTGTGGATTGAAACGATGTCCTCGCGCGAGGAAGTCGAAGCTGCAGTCGCAGGCGCGGGCGCGGCCGGTTTGCCGATTGTTTGCACGCTCAGCTTTGATACCAACGGCCGCACCATGATGGGCATCTCGCCCAGCGATTTTTCTGCCATCGAAAAAACCTTGTCGCCACGCCTGGCCGCGTGCGGAACCAACTGCGGCGTCGGCGCTTCCGAAGTGGTGGCCTGCATCCACAACCTAGCCCAGTCCATGGGGCCGGAAGTTGTCCTAGTGGCTAAAGGTAATTGTGGTGTTCCCCAATATGTGGACGGCGCGATTTGCTACAACGGCACCCCCGAAATCATGGCCATGTATGCCCGTATGGCGCTAGATGCGGGTGCCCGCATCATCGGTGGCTGCTGCGGTACCTCGGCCAAACATTTGCGCGCGATGCGCGATGCCTTGGAGTCCCATACGCCCGGACCTGCACCGACCCTGGAGGCCATTAAGAGCGCATTGGGCGAAGTCTCTAATGGCGCACGTGCCCAGTGGGGTGGCGAACAAAGCCGAGCCGGTGGCGCTGCGCCGGGCGCCAACCTGTCGCGTGGTCGCGGAGCCCGCGCACGTCGTACAGGTGGCGATGCAGGCGGTGACAGCGCAGGCGAGGGCGCAAGCGCGTGAACCTGTATCCGCATCAAGGCTCAGGCGTGCCTAAGGACACTTTGCAAAAACCAAAATCCGTCCCTACGGCGCTAGATTGTTAATGGACACTGGCTCATCCCTGCGAGGCGTTTTGCTGGTGGCGGGCGCCACGTTTTTCTGGAGCCTGAGCGGTGTGTTTGTGCGTTGGCTGCCGGCCATAGACCCGTGGTCATTCAATGCGTTTCGCGGGCTGGGCTTGGGCATTTCCATGGCGTTGTGGATTGTCCTGCGTTATGGCCGGGGCAGTATCGCTTTGTTGCGCCGCAGTCCCGTCTCCGGCCTACTGATCTCTGCCGGTTTCTTCGCCTTGGGCTCGTCACTGTATATCGCCTCGCTAGACCTGGCCAGTGTGGCTGCGGTGTCTTGCCTGACGGCAACCTCCGGTTTGTTTGCAGCACTGATGGCGCGGTTTTTTCTGGGCGAGCGCACGCCGCCCATTTTTTACCTAGCCATGTTGTTGGCGCTGGCCGGTGTGGCTGCTATCGCGCTGGGCGAGGGCGATGCCAGGGTGCAAGGACTTGCCGGCACTTTCACTGGCCTGGCAGTGGCCGCTTGTTTTGCCGCGCAAAGCGTGGCGCTGCGCCGCTACCGCGCGTTCGATATGGAGCCCGCGTTTTTGTTAGGTGGTTTTGTGACCTTCGCGGCCATCACGGCTTTGGGCGTGGTGATCGTGCCACCCCTGCAAAGTATTGCGGTTCTGCTTTTAATGGGCCTTGTCCAGTTGGCTATTCCATTGGTGTTGTACATGTACGGCGCGCGCAGGGTTGCTACAAGTCACATGGTCTTGATCACCATGGCTGATGCGGTACTCAATCCGCTGTGGGTGTGGATCGTGCATGGTGAAGTGCCGCCGCACGCGGTATACCTGGGCGGCGCGCTGGTGCTTGGCGGCATTGCTTTGACGGCATTTGCGTCGCAACCTGGCGCTACAGAAGGCGAGGCCACGGCGAGGTCAGTTTGAAAAGTGGGTCGACTACACTTGTAGTCGGTAGGGAACGCTTGTGGCGTGTGACGAACTTTTAAATTCGATGGATGAAAATCCGAGGGTTTGCAGTATCCGATGGTGCCCAGGAAGGGACTCGAACCCCCACGAAGTTACTCGCTAGTACCTGAAACTAGTGCGTCTACCAATTCCGCCACCTGGGCATTTCAGGAAAGAGAGCGATTGTATCAAAACTGTTAGTCAAACCAGCGGTCTGCTGGACGAGGTGGAAGGCGTGGTGCAAGGCCATCGCGACGGCCACGGATTTGTATCCCGCGATGACGGGGCCCCCGACATTTATTTGCCGCCCAATGAAATGCGCGCTGTCTTGCACAAAGACCGCGTCAAGGCGCGCATCGTTCGTAGCGACCGCAAGGGTCGACCAGAAGGCCGCGTGCTGGAAATTCTGGAGCGTTCTAATCAACCCATCATCGGGCGCTTATTGCAAGAGAGTGGCGTGTGGTTAGTGGCGCCTGAAGACAAGCGCTATGGCCAGGATATCTTGATTCCACGCGGTGCGACTGGTACTGCGCGCACCGGTCAAGTTGTAGTGGTCGAGTTGGTAGAGCCACCAGCCCTGTATGGGCAACCGGTAGGGCGTATTAGCGAGGTGCTGGGCGAGGTGGATGACCCCGGTATGGAGATTGAAATCGCGGTACGCAAATACAGCGTTCCGCATGAATTTTCTGCCGCTTGTTTGGCACAAGCCAAAGCATTACCCGACACCGTGCGTGCGCAGGATCTGGTCGGGCGTGTGGACCTTAGCGATGTGCCTTTGGTGACGATTGATGGCGAAGACGCGCGCGATTTTGACGATGCGGTGTACTGCGAACCGGCCACCTTGGGGCGCGGTAAAAATGCCGCTAAAGGCTGGCGTTTGTTGGTAGCGATTGCCGATGTGAGCCATTATGTGGAAAACGGTGCCGCCATCGACATCGATGCTTACGATCGCGCCACCAGCGTTTATTTCCCGCGCCGGGTCATCCCCATGTTGCCGGAAAAACTCTCCAACGGTTTGTGCTCTCTCAACCCCGAAGTGGACCGTTTGTGCATGGTCTGCGACATGCTTGTCACCGACGATGGTACGGTGCAGGCCTACCAGTTTTACCCGGCGGTGATGTGGAGCCATGCACGCTTTACTTATACCGAGGTGGCGGCGATTTTGGGTAACACCCGTGGCCCCGAAGCCATGAAGCGCAGAGCACTGGTGCCGCACCTTCTGCATTTGCATGGGGTCTATGAGTCCTTGCTCAAAGCGCGCCAAAGACGGGGCGCTGTGGACTTTGAAACCACCGAAACGCAGATCTTATGTGACGAGAATGGCCGTATCGAAAAAATTGTTCCGCGCACGCGCAATGTGGCCCACCGCTTGATTGAAGAAGCGATGTTGGCGGCCAATGTTTGCAGCGCAGACTTCATCATGCAAAGCAAACACGCGGGCTTGTTTCGCGTGCACGAAGGCCCGACGCCAGAAAAGCTCGAAGCCTTACGCGCTTATATCAAGGCCCTGGGCTTGGGCATCAGTTTGAGTGAGGCCCCCAAGCCTGGTGATTTCCAGTCCATCGCCCAGGCCACCAAAGACCGGCCCGATGCACAGCAAATCCACGCCATGCTTTTACGCTCTATGCAGCAGGCCATTTACACCCCCGCCAATAGCGGGCATTTCGGCTTGGCCTTTGATGCGTACACGCATTTCACCAGCCCGATACGGCGTTACCCTGACCTCTTGGTCCACCGCGTTATCAAAGCCGTGCTGGCCGATGCGCGCTACCACCTCCCCGTGCTGCCGCTGCCGGGGGAAGCCCATGCGAAGCTGGCGCGACGGTTGGAGAAAGGCAAGTCGGCCAAAGCAGTGGAACCCGGAGTCAAGCCGAAAAAAGTGAGCGCTGAAAATCTGGCCTGGCAGGCTGCGGGCTTGCATTGCAGCGCCAATGAACGCCGCGCCGACGAGGCCAGCCGCGATGTGGAGGCCTGGCTCAAGTGCAAGTACATGTACGAGCATTTAGGCGAGGAATACAGCGGCGTGGTGACGGCGGCCACCTCATTCGGTCTGTTTGTTACGCTTGATGCGATGTACGTTGAAGGCCTGGTACACATTACCGAATTGGGCGGCGAGTATTTCCGCTTTGACGAAGTGCGGCAGGAATTGCGCGGCGAACGCACCGGCATCCGTTATGCCATCGGCACCCGGGTTGATATTCAAGTCAGCCGTGTGGACCTCGATGGCCGCAAGATTGATTTCCGCCTAGTGCAAGGCAGCTTGATGCCAGTGGGCAAAAGCCATCTGGATAAGTTGCCTGCGCCTGCGCGCAGTGGCCGCGGTAAGCCCGCAAAAGCGCCGCCTGCGGCCAAAGGTCTGCGCAGCAAAAACGCGGGCAGTGCGACTAAGAAAGCGGCTGCCAAAGCCAAGTCACCGCGTAAGCGGCGCTAACAGCTGCTAACCGGCGGGCAGCTTTAAATGGCGTTCAGTCCGGTGCTGCCGTGCTTTGACTGGCCTGCACATCCTGCGCAAACTGGGCCATGGCGGTCTCGGTCACCGGGTCGGTGGCGAGGCTGGCTATCAACTCGGCTTTGAGTGTGGCGGCCGCAGCGCCAGCGGCGATCAGGCGCGTCAGCACATCAGCCGACGCAATGCTGGCGGCTAGCAAATCCGTGCCCAGCGCCTGCATGGCCACGCAGGCCCCGACCAGGGCCCAGACATCGCGCCCGGCTATTTGCAAACGCCCCAAGTAGGGTGCCACATAATGCGCGCCTTGCTGACGTGACCATAGCAATTGCACCGGGTTGGCAACCCCGGTAATCAAGAGGCTCAGACCGCGCGCGTGCACTGCTTCCATCAGTGGCGCCCAGTCCGCATGGCAAGGCAATTTGATGGTGAGTTGTATGCCGACACCCACACTTTGCTTTTGCAAGACATCCATCCATGCATGGGCCTCCTGCAAATCCGCACGCGGCAGTTGCAGCATCAGCGCGCGCAGTCCTTTGTCTGAGGCCTGTCCCATCAGTCGTTGGTAGGCAGGCAATGTCACCGATAGGCCGGCGCGGTGCACGAGCGTAGGGTTGGTGGTGGCCCCCGCAATCTGCGGGCATCCGGGTGGCAGTTGCCAGTCGCGGTGATCGGCGGAATCGACAAACAATTTCATACTTTGTCGCGCTTGAGAAAAATATCTTTATCCGGAAAAAACTGGCTATGCAGTGGTAGTAATGCGCCGCCTAACGCGCGGGCATAGGGGCCAATCTGGCCCATCAGCAATTGGGGCTGATACATACCGTCAAACGCGTAATCGGCCAGTCCGGCCTGAGTGCGCTCTAGCAGGGCTTGCATCAGCGGCGGCGCCAGCGCGCCATCGAGCACGACTGCGTCCAGGTCTAGCAGGGCCGCAGCACTGGTCACGGTCATAGCCAGCGCGCTGGCGCTTTGCTCCAGCCACGGACCGGTGTATGCGGCGTATGCGCTGTCCATAATCGTCGGGCTTTGCAGCAACAATGGATCGTGGCCGGCTTGCAGCAAGCTTTGTTCCAACTGCCAGCCCGAGGCCATTTGCAGCAATTGCGGAGGCGGCCCGGCGCGCTGCTGGGTTGATGCCTGTCCTAGGGCCACTGGTAGCGATCCGATGGCGCCGGCATTACCACGCTCGCCACCCATGATGTGGCCCGCCAGTACCAGTGCGCCACCGATAAAAGTGCCGGCATAGATGTACAAAAAACTGCTGATGCTTTGGCCGTGGCCTTGCAAGAGTTCTGCCACGCAAGCCGCCGTGGTGTCTTTGGCAAAGTCCACCGGTAGCTCGGTGCGCGCCTGCACCCGGGCATGTAAGTCCACATGTTCCCATCGCGCCAGCGCTTGCGCGGCGTGGCCGCCCAGCATGTCCGCCCATTGGTGCAGAAACAAAGGTGCGGTCAGTCCAATGCCCACCACGCGCGGCCAGGCATTGCCCAGACGCTGGCGGAGCACATCCAGGCCCTGCACGATTTGGGGAATCACCAGGTCTGGGTCCGGGTATTCGTAGCGGTAGTCCAGACGCTCAACGATGGCGCCGCAAAAATCGGCCACCACCAGTTGCAGGCTGCGCCGCCCCAGTTGTACGCCGATGCTGTAAGCGCCCTTGGGGTTGAGCGACAGCGGCACCGAGGGTTGGCCAATGCGTCCGCGCACCCGGTCTTGCTTGATCAGCAGGCCATCATCGAGCAAGCGGCCCACAATGACGGCGACCGTCTGGCTGGACAAATGCGTCATGCGCGCCAGGTCGGCTTTGGGAATGGCACCGTGGTGGCGTATGGCTTGCAAGACGATGCGCTCGTTGAACTGGCGCATGCCCATATGGTTGGAGCCGCGCATGCGCCGTGTATCACCAGCGCCGGTGGTTTCCGGGAGGGTGCTGCTGGGAGCGGGGTTAGGGACTTCGTCGATGGCCATAGTGGATCAAAGCAGTATCACGCCTTTGCAAAACAGGGCATTGCCGTAAGCCGTGCCTTCGCCACTTTGCACAATTAGGCTGGCGTCTTTGACGCGCTCGTAAAACGCAAAACGCTCCACCGGCTGGACTGCTGTGGGCTTACCCATGATGTGTTCGACCAAGTGCACCACGGCCTGCTGGGCCCCGGTGCGGTGCGTGGGTGGGCTATGGCAGACATGCATGTAAGCGGCTGGTGGGTTCACATCGGTCGCCAGCGGGAAGACGGAGAGCACGGCGCGGCTGACACGCTCCAGACTGTGACCGGGTAGGCGCACTACTGGCCGGCCCTGGGCTAGCAAGTCGGCAGTGAAATTGGCATCCACCACAGCCACCCATTCGCCATGGCCCATGGCACTTAAGTGCATCAGCAATTCTGGGGTGAGCAGGGGGTCTAGTCCGATTAGCATGTGCTGACTCCAGCGCGTTGGGTGGTGAAACAGGGTTTTTGATGAGCGTATGTGAATTTTGCGCCCAAAGTAGTGCTGGACGGGTGTGACAGGGTTTGCGGGATGTTCATATCAAGCTAAAGTAATGCGATGCCCGCAAGCATGCCACATTTCAAACCGCAGGTCTATTAGTAAAACTACTAGATTTAATTAATATTTTGAACTTTTCAACGCTTGTTTGCCGCTGCGACAGACGCTCCAGATGGCGGGTCAAACCTCCCAACCTATGCGGTCAAACGGTGTCCCTGCGACGGGCTAATTTGCTTGCTCGATGACCCAATCGGCACGGTGCTTCGATGCCGCTACTAAGCGGGCGTTGGGTTCATCCGTGGTGGCGATCCATTGCAGAGCGTCGGCGCGTTCTCGGCCGAAACGCATGTGGCGCTCCAGCAGGCGGCGCTGGCGTTCTGTGTCGTCCAGTGCTACGTACCAGGCTTCGTCGAGCAGGCCGCGGACCGCGTCCCACGGAGCGGTATCGAGTAAGAGGTAATTGCCTTCGGTAATGATCAGGCGGGTGTCGCTATGCACCGCGATGGCACCGGCAATGCCTTCTTCCAGTTCGCGCCGAAACTCTGGTGCGTAAATCGTTTCGCCCGGCTGTTGCTTGCGGATTCGGTGCAAAAGGTCAACATAGCCCAATGCATCAAAGGTGTCCTGCGCGCCTTTGCGCCCGGCGCGGCCCAGGCGCTGCAACTCCGAGTTTGCGAGGTGAAAACCGTCCATGGGTACGACCTGTACCTGTGGCCCCAGCGCCTGCAAAAGCTGCCCAGCGAGGGTTGATTTACCGGCGCCTGGCGGTGCCGCAATTCCCAGCACACGGCGCCCGCCTGCAGCCAGCAAGGCCCGTGCACGCCGTAGCGCAGCGGCGGGAAGTTGATTGGGGTCCATAGCTAAGCCTCGTTGTTCCGTGGGAAATCCGTTTCATTGTCGGCTAAAGCACCTTCCGAGCTGACCAAAGAAGCAGCAAAACCGCCCAAAAACCACCGAAATCAGCAAAAACCAAGGGTTTTCCATTATTAAATCAACTTGATTTATTTAGTTAAACGGGAATATAGTTCCACCACGCTGAAAAGTTGAAGCGTAGGAACCGGGGAAATTCATCCCCGATAAGCCAACACCGATTGATACCCTTCCTAGGAGAGCAAGCTTGAAAAAATCCACCACTCTGGCATTGACTGCCATCGCCTTTGCCGCTTCGGCCGCTACTTCCGCTTTTGCCGCTGAGACCGTGATCGGCCTGATCACCAAGACTGAAAGCAACCCCTTTTTCGTGAAAATGAAAGAAGGCGCTGACGCTGCCGCCAAGGCCGCAGGCGCCAAATTGCTGAGCGCAGCGGGCAAGCAGGACGGCGACACCGCCAGCCAAATCAGCGCCATGGAAAACATGGTCGCCGCAGGTGCCAAAACCATTCTCATCACCTCTTCTGGTGACGCCATCGTCCCCACGATCAAGAAGATCCGCGCCCAAGGCGTGCAAGTGATCGCGTTGGACAGTCCGGTCGCTGAGGCTGACGCTCTGTTCGCCACCAACAACTACAAAGCCGGCGAATTGATCGGCCAATACGCCAAGGCAGCCCTAGCTGGCAAAAAGCCAGTGATCGCGACGATGGACTTGTTCCCCGGTCACCCGGTGGGCGCGCAGCGTCACAACGGCTTTCTGGCGGGTTACGGCCTGAAATCACTGGATGCCAAGAGCAACGAGCTGGCTCAGCCGGCTGAAGTGGTCTGCATGGCAGATAGCTTTGGCGACGCTGCCAAAGCCCAGACCGGCATGGAAAACTGCTTGCAAAAGAACCCCAACATCAACGTGGTGTATGCCATCAATGAACCCGCTGCTGCGGGTGCTTATAAAGCACTTAAAGCCGCAGGCAAGGAAAAAGATGTGGTTATCCTGGGCGTTGACGGCATGTGCAGCAACGGTGTGGGCAACGTCGAAAAAGGCGTGATCGCTGCCACCAGCATGCAATATCCCTTGAAGATGGCAGCACTTGGCGTCGCTGCCGGCGTGCAATATGCCAAGGACAACAAGCGCCAATCTGGTTACACCGACACCGGTGTGGACCTGGTCGCCGCCAAGCCCATGGCTGGCGTAAAGAGCATCGACACCAAGATCGCCCGCGCACAGTGCTGGGGTGAGTAATCGGCATCGCACCGGCTAAGCGTTGCTTGGCTGATGCCTTGTACCCGTGCACTGCACTTGGGCAGTGCAAAAAATCGAAAGTTCGCTATGGCGGACTTTCGATTCCGTCTTTATGCACCGCCTGATACAGCGCATCGGCTGACGCTATCTATCTTTTGAATTGACGCTATGAATTCACTAAAAGCCAATCTCCCTCCGATGGGCACGTTAGGCCCGGCGCTCGCTCTGGTATTGGCGTGCACAT
>CAMDHL010000010.1 GCA_945898105.1 Comamonas sp. lk
GAATTTGGCGGTCCGGGCTGGAACGCGATCCAAAAACATTTGTTCGAAGAAGAATGCGCCCTGGCCGGTGCGCCGCGCGTGGTGCCCTTTGGGCCGGTCATGGTGGCCCCGGTCATCATGGCCTTTGGCAATGCCGAGCAGCAACAACGGTTTTTGCCGGGTATCGCCAGCGGCGACGTCTGGTGGAGCCAGGGCTACAGCGAGCCCGGATCGGGGTCGGACTTGGCCTCCCTCAAAACCCGCGCAGAGCGCGTCGGCAACAAATACATCGTGAACGGCCAAAAAACCTGGACCACGCTGGGGCAGTATGGCGAATGGATTTTCTGCCTAGTGCGCACAGCCGCCGAAGGCAAGCCACAAAACGGCATCAGCTTTTTGCTCATCGACATGAAATCCCCTGGCGTTACTGTGCGGCCCATCATCTTGCTGGACGGCTCTGCGGAAGTGAACGAGGTGTTTTTTGATAACGTCGAAGTGCCGGCGGAAAACCTTATCGGCGAGGAAAACAAGGGCTGGAACTACGCCAAATACCTGTTGGCCCACGAACGCACCAATATTGCGGACGTCAACCGTGCCAAGCGGGAGTTGGAGCGCCTAAAGCGCATCGCAAAAACCGAAGGTGTTTACGAGGACATTCGTTTTCGCGACGAAATAGCCAAGCTCGAAGTGGACATCGTGGCCCTGGAGATGATGGTGTTGCGTGTGCTGTCCGCAGAAAAATCGGGCAAGCAGTCGCTTGATATCGCGGGCCTCTTAAAGATCCGCGGCAGCGAAATTCAGCAACGCTACAGCGAATTGATGATGCTGGCCGCCGGGCCATTTTCCATGCCCTTGATCCGTGAGGCAATGGAGGCCGGCTGGCAGGGTGATCATGTCGGGCACGCCCATTGCGCGCCTCTGGCCTCGACTTATTTCAATTTGCGCAAAACCACTATTTACGGTGGCAGCAACGAAGTGCAGCGCAATATCGTCTCGCAATTTGTACTGGGCTAATTGGCCGCAGACAACTAAGGAAACTAATCATGGATTTCGATTTCTCTGACGATCAAGAACAACTGCGCGACGCCGTACGCAAGTGGGTGGACAAGGCCTATACCTTCGAGCGACGCCGCAGCATCGAACAGGCCGGCGGCTTTGACCGTGGCGCTTGGAATGAGTTGGCCGAGCTCGGCCTGTGCGGCCTGTATGTCAGCGAAGAGGACGGCGGCATGGGCATGGGCCCGGTCGAGGGCATGGTGGTGATGGAGGAGTTGGGGCGCGGCATCGTGCTAGAACCCCTATCGCACGCTCTGATGTGCGGCGCACTCCTGTCGGGCTATGCCGATGACCAGACCAAAGCCAAGTGGCTGCCCAAACTGTGCAGCGGTGAGGCCTTGGTCGTCCTGGCTTCCCAGGAGCAAGGCAAACGCTACAAACTGGACGCTTCCTCTTGTACCGCCAGTGCGGCAGGTGGCGGCTACCAGATCAGCGGCGCCAAAAGCCTGGTGCCCGCCGGTGACCAAGCGGACGCGTTTTTGCTGTCGGCGATGTGCGAAGGTGAGCTGGCCCTGTTTTTGGTGGAGCGCCAAGCCTCGGGTGTGCAAACGCGTGGCTATGGCACCCAGGACGGCGGGCGGGCCGCGGAAGTGCATATGACCAACACGCCGGCCACTCTGATTACACGCCAGGGGCTTACGGCAATGCACCACGCAGTGGACATTGGTATCGCCGCCTTGTGTGCGCAAGCAGTAGGCGCTATGGATAAAACCCTAGCGATGACGGCTGAATATATGAACACCCGTAAGCAGTTTGGTGCCACCTTGTCCAGCTTTCAGGCCCTGCGCCACCGGGCTGCCGACATGAAAATGCAGGTGGAATTAGGTCGCTCTATGAGCTACTACGCCAGCCTTAAGCTAAATGCGCCTGCTCCTGAGCGCAGCGCAGCCCAGGCACGCGCCAAGTACCAGATCGGTCAGTCCATGCGGTATGTGGGCCAGCAGGCGGTGCAATTGCATGGTGGCATCGGCGTGACCAATGAGTACATGGTTAGCCATTACTTTAAGGCGCTGACCCAGATGGAAATGTGCTTCGGTGACAGCATGTACCAGCTCGGCGAAGTATCGGCACGCATGCAGGACACCGCCGGCGTGTTTGCCTGACACCAGGCGCTTACGTAGGCCTTCGGGCTGCAGCCTGCACCCCGCCTCAACGTCCCGGCCTCGATCTCGTAATTTGTTGCAGCGCAGCAGGGCGTTCCGCGAACGGGAGCCTGCTGATCTTGTGGCGGCTGTTGCATTGTTAATCCCAAAAAGTGTTGGGCGGGCGGTCTGCGGCAGGCGCGGTGATGCGTTTGCGGCAATGGCATAGGTGTAAACCACAGTCTGCTGAGCCGTATGTTGCTTAGAGAATATGCCTCGCTTGATACCACGGAAGTGCGGACATCATGTGGCAAAGCATTGCATATAAGATGCCTCCGCCGCGAATTGCCAGCCTGTGCCGTAACTGACTGAAACAAGCCAGTACCTTAGACAAACCTTTCCCCTCACTTAAAAATGAAAAAAACGCGTTCATATTCCTTGCGAAACGCTAGTATTTGTTTCGGATTGTCAGCGGTACTGCTAGCTGCTTGCGGCAACAAAGAGTCTGCCTCCGGCGGCGGCAATAACGCAGGTGCAGCGCCAGGCGGTGCGGGTGCACCGGCGGCGGCAGTGCCTGCCAGCGGGGCATCCGGTTCTACCCCACCGATGCCGCCAGTCACCGTCAGCACGGTAGCCGTGGAGCAAAAAGATTTGGCGGTTCGATTGCGCGCCACCGGCGTGGTATCGCCCATCAGCAGCGTAGACGTCAAAGCGCAAACCAACTCCATCATCGGCAAGGTGTATGTGCGTGACGGGCAGTTTGTAAAAACAGGCGACGTTTTGTTTACCCTGGACGCGCGCACGGAAGAAGCCAATATCGTGAAGGCGCAAGCCCAATTAGCAAAAGACACCGCATCCCTCGGCGATGCCCAGCGAATCCTTAAGCGCAATCAGGAATTGGCCGCTCAAAGCTTCATCGCCCAAGGCCAAGTAGAAACCGCAAGCGCCAATGTTGATGTGTGGACTGCCACCGTCAACTCGGATAAGGCGGCGATCGACGCAGCCCGTGTCGCCTTGTCTTATGCACGAATTTTGGCCCCCCAATCGGGTCGCATTGGCACTGTCAACGTGTCCAATGGCGCCACGGTCCAGGCCAACATCACAAACTTACTCACGATTACCCAGGTCAACCCGATTGCGGTAACGTTTACGCTACCCCAGCGCAATATCTCAGATGCCCTGGAAGCACTTAAAGCGGGCGGTGCACCGGTTACTGCCACCTTGGCCGACAACGGTGGCACTTTTAAAGGCAAGCTGCAATTTGTAGACAGCCAGATCGATGCCGCTTCCGGTTCCGTGAAGGCTAAGGCCTACTTCAAGAACGACGAGGAAAAGCTCTGGCCCGGCGCCTATGTAGAAGTACAGCAAACCCTGCGTGAAATCAAAGAAGCCTTGGTGATTCCCCAAGGCGCGGTCATTTACAGCGCACGCGGCCCCTTTGCCTATGCGGTGGAAAACGGCAAAGCGGTGGCGCGGCCACTCAAAATCGTGCAGGCGCAAGGTGCTGAAATTGCCGTAACTGGTGTCACGCTGGGTGAGTCGATTATTTTGGAAGGCAAGCAAAACGTGCGCCCTGGCGGCGCAGTGGTAGAGCGTAGCAAAGACGCAGCCAAAGATCCGAAAGCTGCAGCCAGCGGCGCAGAAGCGCCTGCCATCAAAGCGAGCGCGCCATGAATTTCTCGGAGCTATTTATCCGCCGTCCGGTGATGACGGTGCTCTTGAATTTGAGTATTTTCATGGCCGGGGTGATCGGTTTGCGCAGCATTCCGGTCGCAGCACTGCCCAGCTATGACACGCCGGTGATCAATGTGTCGGCCTCGCTTCCTGGCGCCAACCCGGACACCATGGCTACTTCAGTTGCGTTGCCGCTGGAAAAGCAGTTTCAAACCGTTCCCGGCCTTAAAACCATCAGCTCCACCAGCACGCTGGGGCAGACCAATCTGACCTTGGAATTTGAAGAAGGCCGCAACATTGATGCGGCCGCCGTGGATGTCCAGGCCGCCCTGTTGCGCGCCCAGCGCAGTTTGCCGCAGGACATGACAAATCCGCCGTCTTATCGCAAAGTCAATCCAGCCGACGCGCCGATCTTGTTTCTGACCCTGACCTCTCCCTCGCTCTCCCCGCAAGAACTGCAGGACTATGCCGAGCACCTGATATCCCCCACCATGTCCACCATCGAAGGCGTGGCCCAAGTCAACATTTATGGGGCCAAACGGTTTGCCGTGCGGGTACGCGTAAGGCCAGAAACATTGGCCAGCATGAATATAGGGCTGGACGAAGTCAGTGCCGCATTGCGCGCTGCTAACGTGAATACGCCGGTGGGCACGCTGGACGGCCCGACACAAACGCTGGTCTTGCAAGCGAACAAGCAGCTCAGCAGTGCGCGTGAATTTGCCAACCTGATCATCAGCAACAAAGGTGGAAACCCGGTGCGCCTGCGTGATGTCGCCAAGGTCGAGGACAGCGTGGAGAACATGCGCACCTGGGCTACCTTCAATGGCGAGAATGCGATCACGATTGCAGTTCAACGCCAACCCGGTGCCAATACCGTGAAGGTGGTGGACACCATACGCGCAGCGCTGCCTAATTTGCAGTCGCAGATGCCCGGTTCGGTGGTCATGACCCCGATCAATGATCGCTCTATCTCGGTACGCGACGCGCTGCATGATGTTTCGCTCACCATGGCCGGTACCGTAGTCCTGGTGGTGCTGGTCATCTTTTTATTCCTTCGCCGTTTTGTGGCTACTGCCATCCCTACGCTGTCACTTCCTATCTCGCTCATGGGCGCTATCGCTTTGCTGTGGGGTATGAGTTACAGCCTGGACAATATATCGCTGCTGGGCATGACGCTGGCGGTAGGACTGGTCGTGGACGATGCCATCGTGGTGCTGGAGAACATCATCCGCCATGTGGAAGACGGCGAAGCGCCCTTCAGTGCAGCCATCAAAGGTGCGCGGGAGGTGGGCTTCACCATCGTGTCGATTTCCACCTCCTTGATCGCGGTGTTCATTCCGATCTTTTTTATGCCGGGCGTGATCGGTTTGCTGTTTCACGAATTCGCAGTCGTGGTTAGCTTGGCTATTTTGGTGTCGGCCTTTGTGTCCCTTACCCTGGTGCCCATGCTGGCCAGCCGCTTTTTGAAAGAAGAATCGCACCAGGCTAAACCCGGCGCGCTAGTGCGTATGTTCGAACGCGGCTTTAACAATATGCTGGCCGGCTACACCCGCCTGCTAAACCTGAGCCTGCGCTGGCGCAAAACTGTGTTGCTGTTTGCGGTAGCCACCTTCTTTGGTACGGTGTACTTGGTCAACATCATCCCCAAAGGATTTTTCCCGGAAGAGGATATTGGGCAAATCACCGTCACAACGGAAGCGAACGAAGACATTTCATTTGCAGCCATGATCAAGCTGCAAGAGCGCGCTGCAAATATCATACGCAACGACGAAAACGTGGCAGCCGTGAACTCCTTTATCGGCGGCAACAGTGGCCAAAATTCGGGCCGTATGTTTGTCACGCTCAAGCCGTCGTCCGAGCGTCTGCCGGCTAAAAAAGTGATTGAGAATTTACGTAAAAAGCTGCGCTCTATCGCCGGCCTGAATGTCTTCATGCGTCCGATTCAAAATCTGCAATTGGGTGGTCGCCCCAGCAAGGCGCAATTCCAGTACGTGCTGCAAAGCGTGCGGGCCGATGAGCTCAATACCTGGGCAGGCAAATTGCAGGAAAAATTGCGCGCCGATCCACTGTTTCGCGACGTGACCAGCGATGCACAATTCCGATCCTTGCAAGCCCAGCTCAAGATAGACCGCGATCGCGCCAACAGCCTGGGCGTGAGCATGGAGGCCGTGCGTTCCGCACTGTTCAGCGCATTTGGCGAACGTCAGGTGTCCACGATCTACCTGCCCACAGACAGTTACCAGGTCATCATGGAAGTCGCACCTGAGGCCAAGCAGGATGAGCAGGCACTGACTAATATTTACGTCCGCGCCAACACAGGCGCGCTAGTACCGATTAGCAACTTCACCACAGTCGAACGCGTGATGGGCGCAACCTCCATCAACCATGTGGGCCAATTACAGGCTGTCACCATTTCATTCAATCTGGCACCTGGCACCGCGCTGGGCGACGCGACCACCAAAATCGACCTAGCCCGCGATGCGATTCAACTGCCCTCCTCAATCATCACCTCCTATGGCGGCGATGCAGCAGTATTCAAGAGCTCGCAAGGTGGCCAAGTGGTGCTGGTCGTGGCGGCGCTTTTGGTGATTTATGTGCTGCTCGGCGTGCTGTATGAGAGCTACATCCACCCCCTGACAATTCTGGCCGGCCTTCCCTCGGCAGCCATGGGAGCGCTAACAACTTTGATGTTATTCGGGCAGGACCTGACCCTGATCGCCACCATCGGCGTGATGCTGCTGATCGGCATCGTCAAGAAAAACGCCATCATGATGATCGACTTCGCCCTACAAGCGCAGCGCGAGCAAGGCATGAGCCCGGAAGAAGCTATTCATACCGCCTGTCTGATGCGCTTTCGTCCGATCATGATGACCTCGCTGGCGGCCATGTTTGGTGCTTTGCCGATTGCCCTGGGCGTGGGCGCCGGCGCTGAGTTACGCCAACCCCTGGGATTAGCGGTGGTGGGGGGGCTGGTGTTTTCACAGGCCATTACGCTGTTTATTACACCGGTGATTTATCTGGCGATGAACCGCTTTAGCGGCACTGGCCCTGTCACGGACCCGACCCTAGATGTATCTTGAGGCCCGCAAGCACTGGCAACTTTCTGAAGCTTGGATTGCTTTCTGTACTTGCCAGAACGCGTCTCGCTGCCCTAACGCCAGAAATGGCGGTCCCGATATCCGTAACCCCAAGGCACCACCACAGTGGGCGCCATTAATGGGCGGTAACGCACGATAGGGTAGTAAACGCTGGGAGCCGGCACTGTCACATAGGTCACACTAGGCTGGATATATACCGGCGCAGGGGAGGAAACAATGGTGGTTGTAAGCGGTGCTTGCGTCACCACGGCATTGGCAGGCGATACCTGAACGGCGATAGTGGGACCAGGGTCCTGTGGCATCTGAACGCTGTACTGCCTGCCGCCAAATTCATACAGAACCTGGTAGCCAGTGGTGCGGTTTTCGACGTAGTTTTGTACGGTACATCGCTCCACGTTTTGGATCCGCTCACCGCCCGGGCCTTCCACCCGGTCACCGATAACCGCTCCGCCCACCGCGCCAATAATTGTGGCGACTGCACGCTCGCCGCCGCGCCCCCCAATGGAATTTCCCAATAAGCCGCCAGCAATTGCCCCTAGTGCTACGCCAGCGCCACTGTTAGCTTGTTGATAACTGACCTGCTCGACGCTGCACACCCTTTGGGGAACGGACACCTGTTGCAGGATTGGGGTTGAGGACAGGACGCGACCCACATCCTGGGCCCAGGCGGTGCACAAGGCAGAAATCGTCAAAGTTCCAACAAGCCATGATTTCATAAGTTGCTCCTTGGGCAGAATTCGCCGCGGTTTGAATCTGCAGCACAAGCACGGCAGATGGGAACTTAACGCCGTTCGATTGACCCGGGTTGACAGCCTTTACCAGACAGCCATATTTGGCCGTCCGCCAGCCTAAGGCGATGGATAATCCCTGTATCAGCTAAGCGACGCTCCAAACGTCGCGCCTATGACAAAACCCTCCAATCTATCTGTGAGCCTGGTTCCACCCCCCACTTTTGCAGCACCATTGGCCGCCCCAAGGCTTTTTTGGCGCATTCTGGCAACGCTGCTTGCTTTGGCCCTGCTGCCAACTCTTTGGACAGATTTGGATCTGGACGCCGCTGCCTGGTTTTACGGCCCGGGGGAAAGTCAAAATATCATCGGTTGGTTCTGGGTAGAGGCGATAAATTTGTATCTACCCGCCATTTTCCGGGGCTTCGTGCTCGTCTCCCTGGCCGCATGGATTTTTGCTATTTTGAGGCCGGCTTACCGGCATTGGCGCTTACCGATGGCCTTTGTAGTATTGGGCGGCGCGCTCGGTCCTGGCCTTTTGGTGAATCATGGGTTTAAGGAGAATTGGCAGCGTTCGCGGCCCTACGAAGTTCAAAACTTTGGGGGTGCCCAACAATTTACGCGTGCCGGTGTTGTCACCGACCAATGCAATAACAACTGCTCCTTTGTCAGCGGCCATGTGTCCTGCGGGTTTTTTATGGTCACTCTGATGCTGGTACATCCCCGTCGGCGCAGGCTGTGGGCGGGTTTTGGGCTGGCTGCCACATCGCTGGTGGCGTTTGCGCGAATGGCCGATATGGCGCATTGGCTGAGCGATGTGCTTTGGGCCGGCCCCATCACGCTGCTGTGCAGCTGGTTGGTGTGGCGCATTTTGTTACGGGTTTATGCGAGGCCCGAACCCGACCCTGCCCAAGTGATTTGAGCCCTGCGCACCAGCATGCTGGCCGAAGGTTGAACACCCGCCAATCCCGACACCAAGTGCCGACTCGGCCGCCCCGCTCGCCTGCATTTCACTTGCATCCGGCGGCCAATCCGGTCAGAACATCGCTGTAGCGCAGGCGCAATCTCAGTTCCTGCTTCATGCGCCGGTTGTCCAGGCGGCGCGATTCCCCCATGAAACTCATTTGCATCGGCGAAAGCTCCCGGCCCAATGCCTCACGGCCAAGCCTTGGTGGGGGTGGCAAGCCATACAGTGCGGCGGCGGCGTCCATGTAGTCGCCCATTTTGAGGTCACTGTCATCGCTGACGTTGAAGCTGCGCTGCGTTGCGCCACGCCAAAGTGCGACCATACAGGCGCGCGCCAGGTCATCGGCGTGGATGTGGTTGGTAAACACATCATCTTCCTGGCGCAAGACGGGCATAGCTTTTTGTAACCTCGCCAAAGGCGTCCCGCCCTCACGATCAGCGGCATAAATGCCCGGAATACGCAATACCCGAACAGAAGTTCCGGTAGCGCGGCCGAAATGAAGCACCAGCGCTTGGGCATCGGCTCGGCGCAGGGCCCGATCGGTTTGCGGTCGCAGCGCCCGTGTTTCGGACACGAGCGCACCCTGACAATCCCCGTAAACGCCAGTGGTCGACCCGTACACCAAGGCCTGTGGCGCCGCTCTAAGCCGCAGAGCACCAAGCAAACGCCGTGTCCGTTCGTCGCGTGGCCCCAGTGCGGCAGGCGGCGCTAAATGCAGTACGCGCGGCGCCAGTGCGCCAAGTCGGCGCAGGGTGCGCACATCGTCCAGATTACCGATGAGCGGAACGATCCCGGCTTCGCGCAAGGGCGCCACGCGCGTGCTTTGCGAGGTCAGCGCCAGCACCCGCAATCGGGGTGTTAGCAGGCGCGCCACACGCAGGCCCACATCACCGCAGCCGACAATGAGTACGCGGCCGCGTCGAAAGCGTGCGGGCAAGGCGCCTAAAGGGCTTTGAATTGAAGGCAAAATCGGGGTTGAAGCTCGTTGAAAACCCCAAGGATAACCATAACGATGAACGCCAGTGCCGCCTCTTTTGCCATTTCGGTTCAGCCCAGCGGCATACAGTTTGAAGCCCAGCCCGGCGAAAGTCTGCTCGCCGCCGGCATCCGCCAGGGCATAGGCCTGCCCTACGGCTGCAAAGACGGCGCATGCGGTTCGTGTAAGTGCAAACTTGTCTCAGGCCAGGTGGCGCAGAGCAATTTCCAGCGCAAAGCGCTGAGTGAAGACGAGGAGGCGCAGGGATTTGTACTGACCTGTAGCGCAAAGGCCCTTAGCGACATCACACTCGAATCACGCCAGGTAACGCCCGCCGGGGCGCTACCGGTGAAGAAAATGCCCACCAGGGTGAGTAGCCTGACGCGCAAAACCGACGATGTGATGGTGATGCAGTTGCAGTTGCCGGCCAACGACACTTTTGTGTACCGCGCGGGCCAGTATGTGGAGTTCATCCTGCGCGACGGCGCGCGCCGGTCGTACTCCATGGCGAACGCGCCAAGCCAAGGGTCTGGCGTAGATCTGCACATTCGCCACATGCCCGGCGGCCGCTTTACCGACCTGGTGTTTGGCTCGATGAAGGAAAAAGACATTTTGCGTATCGAGGGGCCTATGGGCTCCTTCTTCCTGCGCGAAGATTCAAGCAAACCGATGGTTTTTTTAGCCTCAGGCACCGGGTTTGCGCCCCTCAAGGCTTTGCTGGAACATATGCAGCACTGCGGCATCACCCGCCCGGTCACGCTGTATTGGGGTGGACGCCGCCCGGCTGATTTGTACATGGACGATTGGGTGCGCGCGCAGTGCGACGCCATGCCGAACTTGCACTATGTGCCTGTGGTGTCCGATGCCCTGCCGGAAGACGCCTGGCAAGGACGTACCGGTTTTGTACACCGCGCGGTATTAGAAGATTTCCCTGACCTGTCCGGCCACCAGGTGTATGCCTGCGGCGCGCCGGTAGTGGTGGACTCTGCAAAGCGCGACTTTGGCGCACTGGCCGGTTTGCCCGCAGACGAATTCTTTGCCGATGCGTTTACTTCGGAGGCGGATAAGCATTAACCGGCTCGTCGGAGCCAGCTTTGCTAGCCTGAGGCCTTTGGCTCAGCACGACGGCAGCCACGACCACTACGGCACCCGCCTGAGCCATAGGCGCCATCACCTCCGCAAGATAGACCCAGGCGAATAATGCGGCAAATACCGGCTCCATGGCATAAATAATCGCAGCTTGCTCCGCAGATACATGGGTCTGTGCCAGCGCCTGTAAAAAGAAGGTCGCTGCCGAAGCCAATGCGCCTAAAAATAGCAGGCCGAGCCAGACTTCCAGGTTGATTACAGCGGGCAGACTCAGCACGCGCGCGGGGCCGCTATCCAGAAGCATCCAAACCAAACCCATAGCTGCCATACACCAGACCTGCGCGGCCGCCAGTTGCACCGCTTTGTGCAGGCGCGCACGCGCTGACATACCCATGGTGTAGACCGCGTAGGCCAAAGCTGCAAATAAAGTGGCGGCGTCCGCCAACAAGTGGGCCTCGCCGTCATACGACATCATGCCGATACCCAAACAAGCCAGTGCGGCGGCTACAAAAATCAACCAGCTGGGCCGCCCCCCCAGCAACAAACCCAGCAGGGGCACCATCAGTACATTCAGGCTGGTGAGAAAAGCACTTCGATTGGAGGCTATGAACTGCAAGCCATAGGCCTGCGCCGCCATAGAAAATAGGGCAAGCGCCCCCAGCCAGAAACCGTCGCGCCAAGCAGCAAAGCTGATGCCACGCACAAACGGCAACATACACGCAGCGGCAATGCAAAAACGCAAGGTGGTGACTTCCACGCCACTGAGCACGCCTGTGGCAACTTTAAGCACCGGAAACGTCATACCCCAAACCACTGTCACCAGCAGCAAAATCAAAGGGTAGCGGTAAGGGATGCGCTCTGGCGCTTGCGTCACTTATTCGCCCAGATAAGCGGCACGCACTTTCGGGTCATTGAGCATTTGTTTCGCGTCCCCATTCATGGTGATGATGCCCGACTCCATCACATAGCCACGGTTGGCAATTGACAAGGCGCGACTTGCGTTTTGCTCCACCAACAGCACCGTCACGCCTTGTGCATACACGTCTTGCACCACTTCAAAAATCTTGTCTACCATCAATGGCGACAAACCCATCGAAGGCTCATCGAGCAGCAGAACTTTAGGCCGGCTCATCAAGGCTCGGCCCATCGCCAGCATTTGCTGCTCGCCGCCGGACATGGTGCCTGCCAATTGCGTGCGCCGCTCCTTTAGGCGCGGGAAGATCGCAAACATTTTTTCAATATCGTCCTCAATGCCTTGTTTGTCATCGCGGATGTACGCGCCCATGTACAGGTTTTCCATGATGGACATGCGGGTAAACACACCGCGTCCTTCGGGCACCATGGCAAGACCTTGCTTGACCAGATCCCAGGGTCCTTGGCCGCGGATGCTTTTGCCCATGTACTCGATATCACCTCCAGCCAATGGCAGCGTGCCGGTAATGGCTTTCATGGTGGTGGTTTTGCCCGCACCATTGGAGCCGATCAGGGTTACCAATTCGCCTTCGCGCACTTCGAAATCCACCCCTTTGACGGCCTGGATGCCGCCATACGCGACTTGCAGTCCGGTTACTTGGAGCAATGTGTTACTGGTCATTTGCTTTCCTTCTGGGGCGGCACACGCCACCCCGTTAGATAAAGAGTTTTTAGTGGGCACTGGTGCCCAAATAGGCTTCGATCACTTTGCTGTCTTTTTGCACTTCGGCCGGCGTACCATCGGCAATTTGCTTGCCGTAGTCCAGCACGGTGACGCGGTCGCACAAACCCATCACCAATTTCACGTCATGCTCGATCAGCAAAATCGTGCGCTGGTCATTGCGTATGCGATCAATTAGTTCGCGCAGCATAATTTTTTCGGTGGCGTTCATGCCTGCTGCTGGTTCGTCCAGTGCGATGAGCTGCGGATCAGTCGCCAGCGCACGGGCAATCTCCAGGCGACGCTGGTCGCCATAACTTAAGGTGCGGGCTTTGTAGTCGGCAAACTTACCGATGCCCACGTAATCGAGTAGTTCGTGCGAGCGCTGGGCAATTTGTGCCTCTTCGGCCTTGAAGCTGGCGGTGCGAAACATCGCGCCCAACAGGCCCGAATGGGTACGTACATGGCGGCCCACCATCACGTTTTCCAGCGCCGTCATTTCTGCAAACAGACGGATGTTTTGGAAAGTGCGAGCGATACCCGCTTGGGCCACCGTATGTACCGCCGTCGGTTGGTAGGCCTTACCAGCCAATGCAAAGTTGCCGCTGTCCGGGGTATACAAACCGGTGAGCACGTTAAAGAACGTGGTCTTGCCCGCACCGTTGGGGCCGATCAGGCCATAGACCTGACCGCGTTCGATGGTGATACCGACATCGCTTAGCGCTTGCAGGCCGCCAAAGCGCTTGGATACACCAGAGACTTGTAAAACAATGTCTTTGGAGGAGGATGTTGCCGCTGTGCTCATGTGCATCCCCTTCCTAAGCTTTAGGCGCGTTGGCCAAAGATTTGCCGTGCTCGGGCGAGGGCCACAGGCCGCGCGGGCGCATCAGCATGATCGTCACCATCGCCAAGGCAATGAGTAACTGGCGCAGGATGGATGCATCCAGGCGCCCGTCGGTCATTGTTTGCAGAGGGCCGGCCACATAGCGCAAGACCTCAGGCAAGGCGGAGAGCAGCACCGCGCCCAAAATCACACCGGGCAAATGTCCGATGCCGCCTAGCACCACCATGGCAACAATCATCACCGACTCCATCAGGCTGAAGGACTCGGGCGAAATAAAGCCCTGGAATGATGCAAACATCGCGCCCGACACGCCGCCAAACGTAGCACCCATACCAAAGGCCGTGAGCTTGAGGTTGCGGGTATTTATACCCATAGCCTTGGCCGCGATTTCGTCTTCACGAATCGCCATCCACGCGCGGCCTATGCGTGATTGCTCCAGGCGGTGCGAAATCAAAATACTGACCAAAACCAGCGCCAGGAACAGGTAGTAGTAAAGCGATACCGAAGCGAACTCGATACCGCCCACCACCATTTTTTTGCCAATATTTATTCCGAAAAACTGCAGTGAATCAATTTGCCCTATGCCTTTGGGACCGTTGGTGATGTTGACCGGGTTGTCCAGATTGTTTAAAAACACCCGGATGATTTCGCCAAAACCCAGGGTCACAATCGCGAGGTAATCGCCACGCAAACGCAAAGTGGGCGCGCCCAACAGTACGCCAAAGATGCCAGCCAGGCCTGCTCCCAAAATCAGCACCAGCCAAATCGGGGTATGCATACCCGTCGGGTATACAGTGGCTAGCCAAGCGAAGGTTTCGGTCAGGTGTGGCGAATTGAGTAGGCCATAGCTGTAGGCGCCGATCGCAAAAAAGGCCACGTAGCCCAGGTCCAGCAAACCGGCATAGCCCACCACAATGTTGAGGCCTAAAGCCAGCAGCACATAAAGCAAAGCCATATCGGCGATGCGCACCCAGGCGTTACCAAAGTTTTGTAAAACCAGGGGCAGCACCAATAAGAGCGCCGCAATCAGCGCATAACGTATCAAACTTTTTTGTGTCATCGCGATCTTCCCTTTAAGCGCGGTCTGCAACCCGTTCGCCTAGCAAGCCAGAGGGCCGCAGGGTCAAGACGATGATGAGCACCACAAAGGCAAAGATGTCGGAGTAATGGCTGCCCAGCACGCCGCCGGTCCAGTCGCCGATATAGCCCGCGCCAATTGATTCGATCAGGCCCAGCAAAATTGCTCCGACCACCGCACCAGCCAGATTACCGATACCGCCGAAAACCGCTGCAGTAAAAGCTTTGAGGCCGGGCAAAAAGCCCATGGCGTGCTGCGCGGTTCCGTAGTTGGAGGCATACATCACACCGGCAATTGCGGCCAATACTGCGCCGATCACAAAAGTAGCGGAAATCACCACATCGGGCTTGACGCCCATGAGCCCGGCGACGCGCGGGTTCTCCGCGGTAGCACGCATCGCACGCCCGAGCTTGGTGAAATTGACCAGCCAAGTCAACAAAGCCAATGCCACTGCCGTGAACGCCAGGATCATGACCTGTGTCGGCGTGATCACAGCACCCAAAATATTGAAGGGCTCGCTCGGCAGCAAAGTCGGGTAGGACTTGAAGTTAGGCTTCCAGATAATCATAGCCAGCGTCTGCAAGAGGATGGACATGCCGATCGCGGTAATCAGCGGAGCCAGCTTGGGACTGTTGCGCAAAGGTCGGTAGGCGATTTTTTCAATGATGAAATTGAGTACAGCGGCCACCAAGCAGGCCACCACCAGGGCGATCAGAAGAATCACATAACCGGGCCAGTCGGGTTGCGCCGGGCGCAGCAAGCCGATCACGGTCCAACTGGTCAGCGCCCCCACCATCATCACTTCACCATGAGCGAAATTAATCAGGTTGATGATGCCGTACACCATGGTGTAGCCCAGGGCGATGAGCGCATACATGCTGCCCAGCACCAGGCCATTGATGACCTGCTGTACAAAAATATCCATATATAACTCCGAAGTTGGATGGCCGGGCCGGACAAGAACCCGGGCGTGCGCTAAGCGTTTGATGGCAATAAATCGGCCAGTTGGGCGCTGGGCTGCTAGCGATTTTTCTCCTGGCGAATTCTAGCCATTCGCCTTCCTTTGGTAATTGGTTATTGTTTTGGGGTTTACCCGCGGTAACGATAAGCTTTACGGTCCAATTGAATAACTAATTAGATGCTTTTGCAGCGGCATTACGCGAACGCAATTCGCGCAATTTTTCGGCAATGCGTATTTCCAACCCGCGCTCTACGGGTTGGTAAAACTGCATGTCTTCCATGCCCTCCGGCAAATAGCGCTCGCCCGCCGCAAAAGCGCCCTCTTCGTCGTGGGCGTAGCGGTAGTTTTTGCCGTAGTCAAGGTCCTTCATTAACGCGGTGGGCGCATTGCGCAAATGCAGAGGTACCGGGCGCGTGCCATCTTTCTTCACCAGTGCTTTGACTTCCTTGAAGGCCTTGTACACCGCATTGGACTTGGGCGCCATGGCCAGATAGACCACACACTGGGCCAGCGTCAACTCGCCTTCAGGGCTGCCCAAGCGCTCGTACACATCAGCCGCATCCAGCGCCATGCGCAGTGCACGCGGGTCGGCCAGGCCAACATCTTCGCTGGCCATGCGGATTAATCGCCGTGCCAGATAGCGCGGCTCAGCACCACCATCGATCATGCGTACGAACCAATAGAGTGCGGCGTCCGGGTCAGAGCCGCGCACCGATTTATGCAAGGCAGAAATGGTGTCGTAAAACTGCTCACCACCTTTGTCGTAGCGACGCATGCGCTCACCCAGCACTTTGACGAGCCATGCATCATCGATGTGCGCGCGCTTTTCCTGCTGTGCCGCTGCGGCTAACGTCTCTAGCGTATTGAGCAGTCTGCGCGCATCGCCATCGGCATAGCCCACCAAGCGCTGCACGGCAGCATCGTCCAAAGGGGGCACCGCATCTAAGGCACGCGCTTTGACAATCAATTGCGCGAGCGCCTCTTCACCCAATGGCTGCAAGACATACACCGCCGCCCGCGACAAGAGCGCCGAGTTCACTTCAAAGGAAGGGTTTTCGGTGGTCGCCCCGATGAAAGTGAACAAACCGCTTTCCACATGCGGCAAAAAAGCATCCTGCTGGCTCTTGTTAAAGCGGTGCACCTCATCAACAAACACTAAGGTGCGCCGCTGCGTCAGACCGCCCTGTGATTGCTGCGCCCGCTCCACCGCCTCGCGTATTTCCTTGATGCCGCCGAGTACCGCGCTGATGCTGATGAAGTCTGCGTCAAAGGCGTCGGCCATTAGACGTGCAATTGTGGTTTTACCGGTGCCCGGCGGACCCCACAAAATACAACTGTGCGGCGTGCCTGATTCAAACGCCAGGCGCAGCGCCATCCCCTCGCCCAACACCTGCGACTGCCCGATGACTTCGGACAGCGTGCGCGGACGCAAGCGCTCGGCCAGGGGTATGTGCGTTGAAGGCTTGGTAGACATTTGAAGGGGCTGCACAAAAAAGAAAAAGGGGAGGCAAGTGGGTGTCGGACAGCGCAAAGTATTGCAGCGTGGACTGTGTGGACTGCAGCTTTAAAGTGTAGTGGAGGCGCGAATCGGCTCAGCCCGTGCTTATACGACTTCCTGGCGCTGCGCATCACGCGAGGCCATGGGCTTGTCCATTTGCACAGCCTCGACCAATTGCGCCTCCAACAAGGCCACTGCAGGCGCCAACGTTCCTGGGGCCCGGTGTAGGGCAATTTCTATTTCCGGTAGTCGAGGCAATTCCTGCTCATCGCCCAGCACCCGCCACTGCGCAGGCACCATGCTTTGCGCCACCACGGTTAGTGCTAGCCCGCCGGACACCGCAATCATGCCGCCCGCAAAACTCTGGCTGGTATAGGCAATGCGCCAAGGGATGGAGGCGGCATCCAGCGCCGCCAACGCATGTTCTCGAAACACACATCCTTCAGGGAACAAGGCCAAAGGCAAAGGCGTCTCCTGGTGTGCAAGGTGCTGGCGCGAGCCGGCCCATACTAGGCGTTCTGTGCGTAAAACCTTGCCGCGGCGGCGCTCTGGTTGGCGGGTGATGATGGCCACATCGAGGTCGCCGGCCTCTACCCGATCCAGCAAGGCACCGCTTAGGGCACCGATAACTTCCAATTGAACGCGCGGATAGGCATGGGCAAAGTGCGTCAGCACGCCGGGCAAAAACTGGTGGGCATAGTCATCGGGCATGCCTAGGCGTACATGGCCTACCGCATGCGGCTGGTTCATCGCGACCAGGGCCTCCTCATTGAGGCGGATCATTCGCCGCGCGTAGTCCAGCAGCACTTCGCCCTCTTCGGTCAGGCGGATTTTGCGCTTATCGCGTTGCAGCAGCGGGTGACCGGTTAGGTCCTCGAGTTTGCGCAACTGCATGCTCACTGCCGATTGGGTGCGGCACAGGTAAACCGCCGCGCGCGTGAAGCTTCCGCTGTCCACCACTGCCGTAAAGGCCTGCAGTAGGGCCAAGTCCAGGTATTTCAGCATTGCGGCCTCTTGTATCAGGATTCTTGATACCAAGCATAACAATTATTCGTTTGCGTTCAGATTGACGAGCGCCTACATTGGCTTGGCGCGTCCCAACGGATGCGAAGTGATGCACCGCAATCCACCCACCTTAGAGGAGATCTTCGCCATGTTCCATTCCACCGATACCCATCTGGCGCTGGACCGCCGCCAACTCATTAGCGGCGCCGCCGCATTGGGCTTGGCCGGTTCGCTGACCGCCCTGCCCGCCCTGGCCCAATCCACCCCGAAAAAAGGCGGCACGTTACGCCTGGGTATGGAAGGCGGTTCCGCCTCCGACAGCCTGGACCCGCGCACCTATGCCGACTCCATCCCCATCAGCTACAGCCTGATGTTTTGGAACCAGTTGGTGGAAATCGATGCCAAGGGCAATGCCACGCCCGAACTAGCCGAAAGCTGGGAATCCAAACCCGGCGCTGCCGAATGGATTTTCAATATCCGCAAGGGTATTACCTTCACCTCCGGCAAAACGCTGGATGCGGATGATGTGATTTACTCCATCAATATGCACCGCGGCGAAACCAAGTCGCCAGCCAAAGGCATCCTGGAGCCGATCACCGACATCAAAAAACTCGGCTCTCACCAGATTCAGATCAACATGAAATCGGGCAATGCCGACCTGCCCTTTGTGCTCTCGGACTACCACCTGCTGATAGTTCCCAACGGTACGACCGACTTTTCCAAACCAGACGGCACTGGCGCTTACACCTTGGTGGAATGGACGCCGGGCGTGCGCATCCTGGCCAAGCGCAAGCCGGGCAATTACTGGAAAACCGGGCGCGGCAATTTTGACAATATCGAGCTGCGCTACATCGGCGATTCAGCAATTCGAACGCAGGCACTGCTGACAGGCCAGGTCGACGCGGTCAACCGCCTCAATCCCAAAACCGTGGCCCTCCTGTCCAAAAACAAAGACATCAACATCACCCGGACCAAAGGCACCGGCAACCGCTATGGCTTTGTCGCCTTACTCGATACCGACCCCTATAAAAACCATGACCTGATGCTGGCCCTGAAGTACGGAATCGACCGGCAAAAAATTATCGACAACGTGTTTTCCGGTTACGCCTCTATGGGCAATGACCAGACCGTGGGTCCGGCGGACCGCTTTTACAACGCAGCGCTCAAAGCCAAAACCTTTGACGCAGACAAGGCCGCATTCCACTTCAAGAAAGCCGGCGTCAACGTGCCACTGGAAGTGCAGGTCTCCGACGGTTGCTATTCCGGCGCCGTGGATTCGGGCGTGATGTACCAAGAATCATTAAAAAAAGCTGGCATCAACATCGAAGTCAAACGCGTCTCAGGCGATGGTTATTGGGATAACGTTTGGATGAAAGCGCCTTTTTGCTCGGTTTTTTGGGGCAATCGTCCTACCGCCGATTTGCAAATTTCCACCCAATTCCTAGGTGGTGGCGCCTGGAACGACACCCATTTCAAGAGTGCCGCTATGGACAAACTGGTCATCGCAGCGCGCGTCGAACTCAATGAAGGCAAACGCCGCGAAATGTACGCCGAGTCGCAGCGCATTATTTCGGAAGAGGCCGGCATGGTGTGCTTTGCGGTCGGTGATCAGATGGATGGCGGCAGCAAAAAACTCATGGGCCTGGAGTCACATGCGCGTTACGACATGAACGACAACCGGCTGGCCGAAAAAGGCTGGTTCGCCTAAGTCTCTTACTCCTAAGGCCAGCGAGCGCGGCATTTGCCCGAAGGGGCATTGCTGTGCTGGCCGGCACCTTTGTACCTATTGAGGAATACATTTTGAAAATCGGATTTATCGGTCTGGGTAACATGGGCTCGGCCTCTGCCCGAAACATCGCCCGTGGCGGGCACACCTTGGTGGTGCACGACATCAACCGCGATGCAGCTAGTGCCTTTTTGGCGCAGGGCGCGCAATGGGCGGACACGCCGGCCCAGGTCATGGACGCGGCCGACATCGTCTTCACCATGGTGTTCGGTCCGGCCGATATTGACCAGGTGGTGCGGGGCACACAGGGTTTCTTGAGCACCAGTTGCAAGGGCAAAGCCTGGATTGACATGACA
>CAMDHL010000011.1 GCA_945898105.1 Comamonas sp. lk
TCTCCTGATAAGGTTGGGTTTCTGGAGTTATTGATTCCCAAAGTTGGCGATGAGCTTATGACTGGCCACGCCAGTTTGGAAGCAAATATCGATGAACACAACTACCACGAATTTGAAAATATTCGTGTCGAGGCGTTAGCTTTAAGTACCATCTGCTCGAACAACCTGATCGATCATATTGATCTTCTTTCAATTGATGTTGAAGGCGCTGAATTAGAGGTTTTGTTGGGCGCAGACTTACAAAAGTTTAAACCTAAGCTAATCCTGTTGGAGGATAAGCATTTGTATCTTGTAAAGCATCGCTTTTTATTAAAAGCAGGCTATGTTCTCGCGCAACGGCACAATCGTAATTGCTGGTACGTTAAAAGAGGAGAGGTTTTACCCCAGGTTGCATTTTCTCAAAGATTTAAACTTTGGAAAAGAATGTATGTGAGTATTTGGGTAAAGAAAATAGCCTATGCAATAAGGCATCGCACTATTAAGCCTTTCTTGGTTTTTTGAATTGACTTTTTAACAAAACGTGAAATATTGCCCAGTATTTTGACCGGGAGCCTGCAATTTTTTGTTTGGGTGCCGTAAGCGATGGCGATAGAGCCAGACCTGTATTTGGTGGGCCATCAAAACTAATCGCCGGGATCTAATCCCCAGTCGCTGCACTCCGGTCTAGATATTGATAAATACTCTGTACCGAAATTTCGAGAAATCAGCGCCTTAGATTTTGAGCAATCAAACTGAGGCCCTCCGTTGATGGGAAGGCCCGCCTTAAAGGCTCATTCGTTGACCATCACCAATTTCCCCATCACCCCCCGCGATCCCATGTGGGCGTAGGCGGCTTTGAGTTCGGACATGGGCATAGTGCGGTCGATCACAGGTTTGATCTTCCCCTGGGCGTACCACTGGGCCAGTTCTGCCATGGCGGCCATGCTTTTTTGCGGTTCGCGTTTGGTGAAGTCTCCCCAGAACACGCCCACGATGGATGCGCCTTTGAGTAATGCCAGGTTAAGGGGCAGGGCAGGTATTGGGCCGGCAGCAAAGCCGATGACCAAGTAGCGCCCGCGCCAACCAATCGAGCGAAATGCCGGTTCGGCAAAGTCGCCGCCTACCGGGTCATAAATTACATCCGGACCTTTGCCGCCGGTCAGGGTTTTGATGGCTTCGCGGAGGTTTTCAGTGCTGTAGTTGATGGTTTCGTCGGCGCCAATGCTGCGGCAAAGGGTGCATTTTTCGTCAGTGGAAGCCGCGGCTATGACGCGTGCTCCAGCGGCTTTGGCGATCTGGATAGCCGAGGTTCCCACCCCACCGGCAGCGCCCAGCACCAGCACGGTTTCGCCGGCTTTGAGCGCAGCACGGTCAATGAGGGCATGATGCGAAGTCGCGTAAATCATGATGAAGGCGGCAGCGTCCACCATGGGAAAGCCCGGGGGCAGAGGCATGCACAGCATGGCCGGTGCAATCGTGTGTGTGCCAAATCCGCCGGTGCCGCTAAGGCAAGCTACTGCCTGCCCCACTTTTAGGTGCTTGACGCCTTCGCCAACGGCTTCGATGATGCCTGCGTATTCCGACCCGGGCACAAAGGGCAGCGGCGGCTTCATTTGGTACTTGTTTTGTACGATCAGCAGGTCTGGAAAGTTCAAGCTGGCCGCTTCGATTCGCACCAGCACTTCGCCGGCCTTAGGGCTGGGGGTGGGCAGTTCTTTCCAGGTCAGGGCATCAACACCGGTGGGGTTTTCGCAAAGCCAAGCGTGCATAGAAATTTCTCCGATAAAACGCGAATGATAGAGGGCGCTGCAACAGGCATGCCCGGTAGGCTTGTCCCTCGCGCGACGGCTGCCCGGGCGCATTTAACAAAACGCCACACGCACCACCCGACCTTGGCTCCTTCTCAGTGCCCACACCTACAATCACTAACCCATGAAAATACTTATTTCCAATGACGACGGTTTCCAAGCTGCAGGCCTGGTCGCTTTGTACGAAGCGCTGAAGGACGTAGCCCAGGTCGAGGTGATCGCGCCCGAGGTGAATAACAGCGCAAAATCCAACGCACTGACCTTGAATGCGCCTTTGTATGTCCACCGCGCCGCCAATGGCTTTCGCTATGTAAATGGCACCCCGGCGGACTGCGTTCATATTGCCCTGTCGGGTCTGCTGGATTACCGCCCCGACTTAGTGGTATCCGGTATCAATAACGGTGCCAATATGGGTGACGACACCATTTATTCCGGTACCGTGGGTGCGGCCATGGAGGGTTATCTTTTCGGCATCCCGGCTATTGCCTTTTCGCAGGTGGACAAGGACTGGGTCGAATTGGCTTCGGCCGCCCGCAAAGCCCGTGAGCTGGTGCTGTCCATGCATGCGAACAAGTTGATCACCAGCGCGCCCTGGTTGCTTAATGTGAATATTCCGAACCGGCCCTATGCCGAAATCGGTGGCGCCAAACTGTGCCGACTGGGCAAGCGCCATGCAGCCGAGCCGGTAATTACCCAAAAGAGTCCGCGTGGCGAGACTATGTATTGGATTGGCGCTGCCGGACCGGCCAAGGACGAGGCCCCGGGCACGGACTTTCATGCCACCCAACATGGCCATATGGCGATCACGCCCTTGTTGGTGGATCTAACCGATCACCAAGCCTTGACTTACTGGGCGCAAAGCATGGCTAACATGGGCGGTGCATGAAAGAGCGGCCCAGCTTTCCGGCCCGTATGCCGACCAGCATGCCGTTCAAGAAGGCGAAAACCGGCGTCCCACCTAATTTGCCCCAGGGTCTGGGAATGGATTCAAGCGCCGTGCGGCGTCGCATGGTGGAAAAACTGACGGCGCAAGGCCTGAGCGACCCTCTGGTGCAGCAGGCCATGGGCGCCGTGGAGCGGCACCGCTTTGTAGATAGCGGTCTGGTCAACCAAGCTTATGAGGACACCAGCCTGCCCATCGGCTTGGGACAAACGATTTCCAAGCCAAGCGTAGTGGCGCGCATGATCGAACTTTTACGTAAAGGCGTCGAGGGGCGCATGGGCCGCGTGCTCGAAATCGGCACGGGCTGCGGCTACCAAGCGGCGGTGCTCAGTCATCTGGCAAGCGAGGTCTATAGCATCGAGCGTTTGCGGGGTCTGCATGACAAGGCGCGCGAAAACCTGCGACCCTTTCGTCTGAGTACGGTTCATTTGTTATTTGGCGACGGTATGCTGGGCTATTCTGCCGGCGCGCCCTATGCCGCCATCATTGCGGCGGCGGGTGGGGAAGCGATTCCCGAGGCCTGGATTGACCAACTGGCGGTTGGCGGGCGCTTAATTGCGCCGGTTTTGGGTAAAGCGGGGTCTGCCGGCGCAATAGGTCGGGTCGCCAACGGTCAGTCTTTGGTGGTGCTCGACAAGACCGCCCAGGGCGTGCGCCAGACCATACTGGAGGCCGTTCACTTCGTGCCCCTAAAGTCCGGCGTCGCATAAAGTGCGAATAAAGGAAAATTTATGTTTTTCAACAAGTTAAATGTAAAAATTAAAGCATTTTCTTTGATATTTATCGCCCTGGCGATTGGCACTTTGTCCGCCTGTGGCGGCAAGCCACTTAGTCCGGCGCCGGTGGAGGACCGCACTGTGTCCCCTGCGCGTAACAAAGCGGCAGAGGGCACAGAGACGGTCCTTCCCACTAAGACCACCCACAGCTCTGAGGCGAGTCCAACTTCGGTCGTCGCAAGCACTCCCACGGCTAAGGCAAATGCCGACAATGCCGGCAAGCCGGGCTATTACACCGTTAAACAAGGTGACACACTAGCGCGGATTGGTCTTGAGTCGGGCCAGAATTACCGTGATATTGCGCGTTGGAACAGTCTGGAAAATCCCGATCGAATCGAAACAGGCCAGCTTTTAAGGGTGATTCCCCCAGGCAGTCTGGAAGATGGGCCGGTAAGCAGGGCGGTCGCACCTTCAAAAATTGCGGCTACACCCATTGGTGCTGCTGAAAAACCGGCTCCATCAGCAAGCGCCGTGCAAGCAACTACACCGGCACCACTGGTTGCGCCCGCGGCCACCGCAAACGTGGTGGAGGATTCGGTAGGTTTTGTCTGGCCAGCGCGTGGGTCCATTGTGGCTGGCTTTGATGAAAGCAAGAACCGCAAAGGTCTGGACATCGGCGGAGCGGCGGGCGATGCAGTTCTTGCCGCCGCCGAGGGCAAAGTTGTGTACGCAGGCGCTGGGTTACGCGGCTATGGGAACCTGATCATTCTGAAGCACAGTAGCACCTATCTGACCGCCTATGCTCATAACCAAACGCTGCTGGTAAAGGAAGAGCAAACCGTCAAACAAGGTCAGCGAATTGCCGAAATGGGCAGCAGTGACACGGATCAGGTCAAGCTGCACTTTGAGGTTCGTAAACTGGGCAAACCAGTGGACCCGCTCAAGTACCTTCCTGCGCGATAAGCCGAGGGCCGTGCAGGCGGCCCTAAGTTCATAACTATTTCTATGCCTAACAAGTCATCCTCTGCGTCCGGGCCGATGGGATCGCCTTCCCCCTCCGAACGCGGTTCACCTACCAGAGCGCTAGACGCGCCGATGATGCCGACAGCGCCCCACAGGGATGGTCATTTGACGGTTCAGAGCCTGGACCTTGAGGGCCAAGGTGTTGCGCACCGCGAGGATGGGAAGGTGGTGTTTATTGACGGCGCCTTGCCCTACGAAGTGGTGAGCGCTAGGGTGCATCGCAGCAAAGCCAGTTTCGACAAGGGCACTTTGACGGTGGTGCACCAGGAGTCTGCCCAAAGAGTGCGCCCCTTGTGTCCGCATTTCGGCCTTCACGAGGGTGCGTGTGGTGGTTGCAAGATGCAGCATTTGCATCCTGCGGCACAAGTGGCGGTTAAACAACGGGCTATGGAGGACCAATTCCTGCATATTGGCAAACTGCGTCCCGAGCGGATCCTGCGCGCAATTGAAGGCCCGGCTTGGGGCTACCGCTACCGGGCGCGTTTATCAGTGCGTTTTGTTAGAAAAAAGGGCGCGGTACTCATAGGCTTTCATGAACGTAAGAGCCATTTTGTAACCGACATGAAGCAATGCCCAGTGTTGCCCGCCCACATGAGCGCCATGCTGCTGCCTCTGCGCGCCTTGATCGAATCGATGGACGCGGTGCAGCACATCCCCCAAATCGAAATGGCAATTGGTGACCTTGGCGGTTTTGGGGTGGGGCGTGAACAGGGCGATGTGACCGCTTTGGTTTTGCGACATTTGCTGCCTTTAAGCGAAGCGGACCTTCAGCGCTTGGCGGCCTTCGCGCAGGCCCACAAAGGGGTGCAGTGGTGGTTGCAAGCCAAAGGACCGGATGCAATAGTGCCGCTTGAGGTGCCGCCAGCGCAGCGGACCGGAGAGTTGGCCTACAGCCTGCCCGAATTTGGCATCACCATGCCCTTTAGACCTACCGATTTCACGCAAGTCAATCCGTATATCAATCGCGTATTGGTCGCTCGTGCGCTGTCGCTATTAGAGGTACAAAAGCACGAGCGGGTGATTGACTGGTTTTGCGGTCTCGGCAATTTCACCCTGCCGTTGGCCACGCGAGCACGAGAGGTTTTAGGGTTCGAAGGCGCACAGGCTTTGGTGGCGCGTTCGCAGCAAAACTACCAGCTTAATCAGTTGACGCGCGGTGGTTTAGGCCCACTCGCTCCGACGCTTTTTGTGGCCCGCAACCTGTTTGAGATGACCCCCCAGGCTCTGATTGCGGATGGCACGGCAGATAAGTGGCTGGTGGATCCGCCGCGAGAAGGCGCTTACGCATTGGTGCAGGCGCTGGCCGATGCGATAGAAGCGGGAGAAGCCTCTGCGGGCTGGATGGCGCCTCGGCGGATTGTTTACGTTAGTTGCAATCCGGCCACTTTAGCGCGCGATGCCTCTGTGCTGGTATCACGTGCCGGCTATCGTTGCAGTGCTGCCGGAGTGGTGAATATGTTTGCGCACACTGCCCATGTCGAAAGCATTGCGGTATTTGATCGGCCTGACCTCTAGATTCTTACAAAACGCGCCTTAACTGCGTTGCATGATCCACACCGCAATGGAGTTGTCCGTTGGATGCTTGACCAATGCCTTTGGTTTCCATCCCTGAAGATCGGTGTTAGGGGGTAGGCTCAGGCCGGGTCCAGGGGCGATGATCATCCACGGGCAGGACTGGGCCTTGGATGCATCCTGTATCGGCAATTTGGCAATCCAGCGCAGCGCGGCCAATTGTCCAATGTCCAGTTTTTCCGTACTTATACAGTCGCTATTGCCAATTTCGGCGGCCACTGAGACAGCCCATCGGTCATAACTTTGGGTGTAATCAAATAAAGAGATACCCACTGTCATCATCAGTGTCCAGCACCAGGCGATCCCACCTGCTGGCAAAACCAGACTGCGCCAGAGTTCGCGGCGGTGCCTTCCAACACGCCAGTGCACTGCCAAGGCCCAGGCTACGGTAGCCATAGCTGCGATGAGAAAAGCGAACCAAGATATGTCGGCATGAAATCCCGGCGCTAGGCGTGCAATATTGGCGGAGGGGTTGGCAGGCGCGCCGAAATGCACCGCAATGAAATGGACCCACAGAACAATCCCCCATCCTGTGAAAAAAAGCAGTGTGAACCAATCAATGAGCGAAGCAACCTGACGTTTTAGAGTTGGCAGCGCAAAGCCTGCCAGACTGGAAACTGCCGGCAGCGCCAGGAGCAAAACGCGGTCCGATGCGTCCATGCACCAAGTGGCAACCAATACGACTGCCAAAAGCCACAGTGGAATCGCAAGGTGCCGGCTGATGGACATACGCCACATTTGACGGCGCCATACCCACATGGTCCACAAGGCCAGGGGCCACGCCGGCCAGGTGAACCACAAAACCAATTCGCTATAGCCCTGCCACGAGGACGCAAGAAATAACGGGCTGTGGAGCTTCCACCGCCATAGATCCAGTGCGCTTGCCAAAGCTGCGCAGGCCGCGCTAGAGATCAAAAGGGCCGCAATACCAAGTGCACTGCTACGCCGCTGCGATTCGGTGGCAGTAGCCAAATTGAACTGGTAAATTTCAAATACTGCGATGCCCAGTCCCAACACTAATGAAAGTGTGGGTGCGCCACTCAGGCTTAGGCCCAACATGCCGACGGTGGTGGCAGTGCATGCCAGCACTCGCTTAAACGGCAAAGCGCTCACGCCTGCAAAGAAAAGCGATGTGAAACCGAGTTGGACCAGTTCAGGTGACGTCTCATGCGCCATCGGGGCAAGGCCCAGACAAGCGATAAAGGCTAAAAGACCGCCATCCGCAATGGCACGGGCATAGTCGACGGGAAGTGCCTGTCCACCAAAAGCAAACTCCACGGGTTGGGCTTTTGGGCTGCGCGCCAGGTAGTAAGTGCCGTACCAGTGGGACGCCATTGCCAGCGCCAGCAGACAGGCGAAGGGTAGGCGCATCGACCAGTGCGCAATCAAACCGTCGGGTGAAAACTGCAGCATCCAAGCGCCCAGCCAATAGGGAAGCAATGCGCCTTGTGCCGAGGGTACGCCTACTAGCGTCGGGTACCACCAGTCCGCCGTTCCCCAAGCTAATTCGGCCATGTAGCCGACTGACCCCATGTCTTCGACTTTCCATGGGCTTCGTCCAAAAAAACCGGCGGCGATATAGACGATGCACAAGGACAACAGCACCGAGCGTGGCAGTCGCGCCGCGCCGGCTTGGGTGACGATGGCAGGAGTGGTTTTCAATGCGGGCAGCTATATGAAAAAAGGCAGCTCGGTAATCCGGGCTGCCTTCGTTAAGGTCTCTCAGGCTACGGCCTGCGCTTGCTTACTTGGCGCTGGCTTTGCCAAAGCGGTTACGGAATTTTTCAACGCGTCCACCCATGTTATCGACCGATTTCTGAGTGCCGGTGTAAAAGGGGTGCGACTCGCTGGAGGTGTCAAGCTTGTAAAGAGGCAGTTCACGCCCGTCTTCCATCTTGATCATTTCCTTGGTGTTGGCGCAGGAGCGTGTCACGAACTTAAAGTTGTTAGATAAGTCCACGAAGCAAACGTCGCGGTAATTAGGGTGAATTCCAGCTTTCATAATCAGTCCATCAAGTGCGGTAGCCGCAACAGGCCCTCGGACAAACCTATGCCCAATCCAAAACCAGTAGTACTTGCCGCAGAAAACCGTGGATTCTAGCCCAAGTATCCAATCTTCCAGGCCAAATTGCCTGACTTGAAAGATCGGCAGAGGTTCAATCAATCGGTCGGCGAGGTTCTCGGCAGGGGGTTAGGCTCCGTCAAAAGCTCAGAAACTCATCGAACCTCAAGCCTCAAGCTTGCCGCCTATCTGGTCAGCGAAGGCTCAGACGGCAGGAAAAAGAATTAAGAAAGGCCCTAAATGGGCCTTTTATTGGTCAAGCATGGCAGGCCCCTAAGGTGCCTGTCCTGCCTTGGGGAGCTTAGTCGCGGTCACCGCCGAAAATGCCTAGCAGCATCAGCAAGTTCTGGAACACGTTCATGATGTCCAGGTACAGCGCAAGCGTCGCGGTGATGTAGTTGGTTTCACCGCCATCAATGATTTGCTTGATGTCGTACAACATATAGGCGCTAAATATGGCAATGCCAACCATGGACAAAACCATCATGCCCACCGTAGAACCGACAAACATATTGATGATGCCGCCCACCAAGAGCACGATCACCCCTACAAACAGCCATTGGTTCATGCCCGACAGGTCGCGCTTGATGACGGTCGCCAGCGTGGCCATGGCAAAAAATACCCCTGCCGTGCCACCAAAAGCGGTCATGATCAGGTCCGGACCGTTCTTAAAGCCCAGCACCGACTCGATCAGGCGGGACATCATCAGGCCCATGAAAAAGGTAAAAGCCAGCAAAACTGGCACGCCAGCAGCTGAATTTTTCGTCTTTTGAATAGCGTAAATGAAACCAAAGGCCATGGCCAAGAACAGCACTATGCCTATTGCCCCGCTAAACAACTGGCCCAAGCCAAAGGCTACACCGGCCCAGGCGCCCAGCACTGTGGGTACCAGACTGAGGCCCAGTAGCCAATAGGTATTGCGCAAAACTTTGTTCCGCTGCTCTAGTCTGACACCATAGCCCAGCTCTTGTTCCAAAAAGGAAGCTTGCTCATTCATAGTTCATCTCCTTAAGATACCTGTTGCAGTTGGGCCGATTTTATGCATATACAAGGCCTTATGTCGCGCTATGTGGGTGCATTAGCCCGAAATTTGGCAGGGTTGCACATCACGCTGGTGACTAAATGGGGGCGGCAGCAGCGGTTATGCTGACGTTTTTGCTTCACTCGACTCTTTCATTGGATATTTTTATGAAAACCAAAGCCACACTTGAACTCGCAGATTTGAAAACTATTGCCGCTGCGGCTGAAGCCGAAGCTCTCAAACATGGTTGGGCAGTCTGTATCGCCATCGTAGACGATGGCGGCAATTTAATGTGGTTCCAGCGTCTAGACGGTGTGGCCCCGATTTCTGCTCAAATTGCGCCTGCCAAAGCCCGCACTTCCGCGTTGGGAATGCGGGAAAGCAAAGTTTACGAGGAAATGATCAATGGAGGGCGCATGTCCTTCCTGAGCGCGCCGGGCTTGGAGGGCATGCTCGAAGGAGGCGTTCCCATCATGAAGGATGGCCAATGTATTGGCGCAGTGGGGGTCAGTGGCGTGAAGTCCAGCGAAGACGCGCAAGTGGCTCGTGCCGGCATTGCGGCCATCGGGCTCTAAAACCACTCACGAAGCGTCCCGCCCTTGGGACGCACTGCGGAGGCCATAAGTCCGAGACTTGGGACATGACGCAATGCCGGTCTAGTACGTCAGGCGTTCAGGTTGCAATTCCTGCAGAATAGTCGTTGCGATTTCCTCTATCGACTTGGTGGTGGTCGATAGCCAGCGTATGCCTGCTCGGCGCATCATGCTTTCTGCTTCGTTCACTTCCATGCGGCAGTTTTCCAGGGAAGCGTATTTGGAGTTTGGACGCCGCTCGTTGCGGATTTCGCTAAGGCGCTCCGGTTGGATGCTCAGACCAAAAATTTTGCGCTTGTGCGGGACCAGTGCCACTGGTAACTGGCGGCGTTCGAAATCCTCGGGTATCAAAGGATAGTTGGAGGCTTTCATGCCGTATTGCATGGCGAGGTAAAGGGAAGTCGGCGTTTTGCCACTACGACTAACCCCGACCAAAATAACGTCCGACTGCTCCAGATCCCGGTTGCTCTGCCCGTCGTCATGTGCGAGGGAAAAATTGATCGCCTCGATTCTTGCCTGGTATTCCTGACTTTTGCTGGCGTCGCTAAAGCGCCCGATCCGATGGTTGGATGTCAGTTGCAACTCTTGCTCCAAGGGACGGACAAATGTGCCGAACATGTCTAACAGCATCCCTTGACAATGCTCTTGAATGACTTTCAGTACCTCCATATTGACCAAAGTACTGAAAACAATGGGTTTTTGGCCATCCTGCACCCCTGCGTGATTGATTTGACGCACCGCCTGGTGGGCCTTGTCCACCGTGTCGATAAAGGGCAGCCGCACGGACCGCGTGCGTATCTCAAACTGGGCAAGAATTGCTTTGCCAAAGGTTTCTGCGGTAATGCCGGTGCCGTCAGAGACAAAGAAAACACTGCGATGGGGCATGTGGAATTGTTTTGAAGGGATAGGGGGCCGCCCGAGCGCGGGCACTAAGGCCGCCTATTGTCGAGCATGCGCAGCTGCCGCACGCCACCGCACAACGCCATACCCAACCCTACAATCGGGCCACGCCGGACCGGCTAGCCCGTGCAGAGACTCTAGAACTAGCACCATATCGAGTTTGTGCCCGCCTGCTCGCTCCGCCAAACTGACTGCGTAAACGCGCCTTGTCGATTTGACCAGTTTTTAACTTTGGAGTTCCTATGTCTGCACTTTTTAGCGACACCGCTTGGGTCGTTCCGTTTGAGCATTTGCGAATGGCTGACGTGGAGGCCGTGGGTGGCAAGAACGCCAGTCTGGGGGAAATGATTTCCCAATTGCCAGGTGGGGTAAAAGTCCCGGGTGGTTTCGCCACTACTGCTTTTGCCTTCCGTGAGTTTTTGAAGCACCAAGACTTGGCTGGCCGTATCAGCCAGCGCCTCATGGCGTTAGACGTGGAGGACGTGCGCGCGTTGGCCAAGGCAGGCGCCGAAATTCGCGCCATGGTGGAAGGGCAACCATTCCCCGCTGAACTGGAAGTACAAATTCGCCTTGCCTTTGCGCAATTGGAAGCGGGAACGCCTCAAGGTTCTTTTGCGGTGCGATCGTCGGCGACTGCGGAGGATTTGCCTGACGCGTCTTTTGCCGGGCAACAGGAGACCTTTCTTAATGTCGTCAGCATTGACGATGTATTGCACAAGATCCGCGAAGTCTTCGCCTCGCTCTACAACGATCGCGCCATAAGCTACCGCGTACACAAAGGTTTTGCGCATGACAACGTGGCTTTGAGCGCTGGCGTTCAACGAATGGTCCGTTCCGACTTGGGCGCTGCGGGCGTCATGTTTACCCTGGACACTGAATCCGGCTTCAAGGATGTAGTTTTTATTACGTCCAGCTACGGATTGGGCGAAACCGTGGTCCAAGGCGCTGTAAACCCGGATGAGTTTTATGTGCACAAACCCATGCTTCGCGCGGGCAATCGGGCGGTCATTCGCCGTAGCCTGGGCTCCAAATTGCTGCAAATGGAATTCACCAGCGCCGCCGAGCAGGCCGCAGGCGCCAAACTGGTCAAGACCACCGACGTGCCCACCGAATTGCGCAACCGCTATTCCTTGACAGATGCTGACGTAGAGCAACTCGCCCGTTACGCCTTGATCATCGAAGACCACTATGGCCGCCCCATGGATATCGAATGGGGTAAAGACGGGATAGACGGGGAGCTCTACATTCTCCAAGCCCGCCCCGAAACGGTCAAAAGCCAAGCGGGTAATTCTGTGGAATACCGTTACCAGCTGAAGGGTAAAGGTACGGTGCTGGCTGAAGGCCGTGCTATCGGACAAAAAATTGGCACAGGCCCGGTTCGCATCGTGCACCACATCAGTGACATGGATACGGTGCAAGCGGGGGATGTGCTGGTGACCGACATGACCGATCCCAACTGGGAACCGGTAATGAAGCGGGCCTCCGCCATCGTGACCAACCGGGGCGGTCGCACCTGCCATGCGGCCATCATTGCGCGCGAACTGGGTATTCCCGCGGTTGTGGGCTGCGGCGATGCAACAGAGCGTTTGAAAGAGGGCGCGCTGGTAACCGTTGTCTGCTCCGAAGGTGACACCGGGTTTATTTACGATGGCTTGCTGGAGACAGAAGTCTCCGAAGTGCAGCGCGGACTGATGCCCGAAATTGCAGTCAAGATCATGATGAACGTGGGCAACCCGCAGTTAGCATTTGACTTTTGCCAGTTGCCCAACGAAGGCGTAGGCCTGGCGCGGCTGGAGTTCATTATCAATAACAACATCGGCGTACATCCGAAAGCCATTTTGGACTATCCCAACGTGGATGCTGATTTGAAAAAGGCCGTGGAATCTGTGGCGCGCGGCCATGCATCACCCCGAGCGTTTTATGTGGATCGAGTGGCCGATGGCGTAGCCACCATCGCGGCAGCTTTCTGGCCCAAACCGGTGATCGTGCGCTTATCCGATTTCAAATCTAATGAGTACCGAAAGCTCATCGGAGGGAGTCGTTATGAGCCGGAAGAAGAGAATCCGATGCTTGGTTTTCGTGGCGCTGCGCGCTATGTCAGCGCCGATTTTGGAGAGGCCTTTGCCATGGAATGTGAGGCGCTCAAGCGGGTGCGCCAGGAAATGGGCTTGAGCAATGTGCAAATCATGGTGCCCTTTGTACGTACGCTGGAGCAAGCCCGCAAAGTCACCGAGTTGCTGGCGCGTCAAGGTTTGGAGCGTGGTAAGGATGGATTGCAACTGGTCATGATGTGCGAAATCCCGAGCAACGCGATTTTGGCCACCGAGTTTTTACAATACTTCGATGGTTTTTCCATTGGATCAAACGATCTGACCCAGCTGACATTGGGCTTGGACCGAGACTCTGGCATGGAACTTTTGGCAGCCGATTTTGATGAACGCGACCCGGCTGTGCAAGCCATGATCCGAATGTCCATCAAGGCCTGCCTGGCGCAAGGTAAGTATGTGGGTATATGCGGGCAGGGGCCGAGCGACCATCCCGACTTTGCTCGCTGGTTGGTGGACGAAGGTATCTCCTCTATTTCCCTCAATCCGGACTCAGTCATTGCCACTTGGCAGGAACTTGCCAAAGAATGAGCGTCTCCCAAACCACAGTGCGTTGGCCGCTACATGCGGTTTTGCTCAGTTTGTGGTTTGCAGCCTCATTTGGTGTTGTTTTTTTTGCGCGTGATCTGGATGCCGTCGTTGCGGGTTGGCCCGTGGGCTTTTGGTTTGCAGCGCAAGGCTCGGTGCTGGTATTTATCGGGATCGTTGTGGTTTATGCCTTGCGCCAAAACCGACGAGATATCTACCTTGGAGTGGCCACTTTAGCGCCACATTCCCCAACCGGCCTGCATCGCCGATTTGCCATTTATTTGCTTGGCGTGCTAGCGTGCATGGTCGGTTTGGGCGTGGCCCAGTATGTGGGTTTGCCTAAGCCCTGGATTGCGGGTATTTTCCTGTCGCTGACGTTGGTGCTGTACGCCGCAATAGGTGTCTATGGACGGACCACGAATGTCGACCAGTATTACGTCGCGGGTCGTCGCATCCCTGCGGTCTATAACGGTATGGCCACGGCCGCCGATTGGATGAGCGCCGCCTCATTCATCAGTCTGTCCGGCGGTCTGTACTTGCAAGGCTTTTCGGGCATGGGAGATCAACCCGGCGGCCTGGCCTATGTGCTGGGGTGGACTGGGGGTTTTTGTCTTTTAGCTTTGCTAGTTGCGCCATATTTACGGCGGTGCAATATTTACACCTTGCCAGATTTTTTTGCCTTACGGTTTGGCGGCAAATGGCCTCGCCGAATTGCCGCCCTGGCGGCTATCTTGTGTTCCTTTACCTACGTGGTGGCGCAGATTTACGGTGTCGGTCTAATTACATCGCGCTTGACCGGCTTACATTTTGAAATCGGTATTTTGTTAGGTTTGGGCGGTGTGCTGGTTTGTTCATTTCTCGGCGGCATGCGTGCGGTGACATGGACGCAGGCGACACAATATGTCCTACTCATTTTGGCTTTCCTATTGCCAGTGAGTTGGCTCTCATACCAACAAACGGGTAACCCGGTAGCGGCCGTCGCGTATGGCCAGCAATTGGCCAAGATTTCGGCTATGGAAGCGCAGATACTGGCCTCGCCGGTTGAAGCGGAGGTCATTAGCTTGTATCGCGAACGCGCCCAAAAGTTGCAGGCAAAACTTCAAGATGTCGATGCCACACTAAAGGCGGAGCGGCTGGCCTTGCGCCTTCAATTACAAGCGCTTGGCGATGCACCGGCCCAACAGCCTGCGGCAGCCCGCCTTCGAAAAGAGCTTGCGGCCTTGCCCAAAGATGCCGATGCCGCCCGGACGCAATGGAGCCGGCAGATCAACGACTATGCCGAGCGAGCCCAGGCCTTATCAGGCTTGAACCCTCACACGCGCGCCTTTTCTGGCGACCCGAAGGGTACTGAGCAAGAGGTTGCGCTATTCGATAGCTCCCGTGCTAATTTTTTGGCACTGATGTTTTGTTTGATGGTGGGAACGGCCGGTTTGCCGCATTTACTGACGCGGTTTTTTACGACGCCTTCGGTGAATGAAGCGCGAACTTCTGTGGCCTGGTCGTTGGTATTTATTGCCTTACTTTATTTGTGCGCGCCTGCCTTGGCGGTTTTGGTCAAGTACGAGGTGATGGCCCATCTGGTCGGGCAACCTATTGACGCATTGCCTGCATGGATGGCGCAATGGTCCAAAGATCCCAGCCTGTTGTCGTTTTCTGACGTGAATGGCGACGGATTATTGCAATTTGCTGAGCTGCATGTCGGGGCTGACCTGATCATGCTTGCAAGCCCGGAAATCGGAGGTTTGCCTTACGTGTTTTCCGTCCTGGTCGCGGCTGGTGGCTTAGCGGCCGCCTTGTCAACGGCGGACGGATTGCTGCTAACTATTGGCAATGCGCTTGCGCATGACCTGGCATTTGAAGGCCAAACGGATCCAGTAAAAGCCATGCGAACTGTGATGTGGTCCAAGTTCGCCTTATTGGTGGTCGCCTTGCTGGCAGCCTATGCGGCGGCTCAGCGCCCAGCAGGCATTTTGTACTTGGTTGCAGCGTCTTTTTCGCTAGCTGGTGCCGGCCTGGTGCCATCCATGGTTCTGGGTATTTTTTGGCGCGGCACCACCCGCGCTGGAGTGGTCGGGGGCATGTTGGCCGGCCTAGGCGTCACCTTGTACTACATGCTGAGCAATTTGCCTGCCTTTAGAGATGCGCTGGGCCTTGGACCGGTTTCAGGGTTATGGTGGGGAATTCAGCCGGTGTCAGCCGGCGTTTTCGGCGTGCCAGCTGGTTTTATCGCCACCCTGGCAATCAGTGCCTTGACTGGGCACAAGGGTGTTTCAGAACCAGACTTGCGGGCCTAAGCTCTTAGAGCTCATGGGCGCGCCGTCCTTGAGTTCCAGAACATACTCGACGCCGGGCTATAATCGGGGGCTTTTCGCCTTGCTGCACCCCGATTAGACGCCGGGGGTAGCTTTTTCCGGTCCCGACGGGGCCAATCCATAAGGAGTATCCATGCGTCATTACGAAATCATCCTCATGATCCATCCGGATCAGAGCGAGCAAGTTCCGGCCATGCTGGAGCGTTATAAGGGCATGACCACCGTTGGCGGTGGCAAAGTGCACCGCGTTGAAGACTGGGGCCGTCGCCAGATGGTCTACATGATCAACAAGCTTGCTAAAGCCCATTACCTTTGCGTGAATATCGAAGCTGACCAGACCGTTATGGCCGAACTAGAGCACGCTTTCAAATTCAATGATGCCGTGCTGCGTCACCTTACCGTATCCAAGAAGAAAGCCGATACCGGCCCGTCTTCGATGATGAAGACCGTGGAGCGTGAAGACGCCCGCAAGACACAACAGGCTGAATACCAAGCCTGATAGCGCTTTTAAAAATCGACTAAACGGCAGGAGTGTCCGCAAACGCAGTTGTTTTGACCGCCTGTATCGCCGAGGTGCAGACCTTGCGCTACACACCGGCCGGTATCCCGGCGCTGCAGCTAGTGCTGGAACATCAGTCAGAGTTGCAGGATGTGCAGGGCACGCGGCAGGTCAAGATGGTGATCAAGGCGATGGCCTTTGGAGCGCTGGCTGAAAGGCTAGCGAGTCATGCGGTAGGAAGCATTTGGAATTTTCAGGGTTACCTGAGTAACTCCCGGGCCGGTAAATCGATTGTTTTGCAGATTCAGAATTTTTCACAAGATTTGTTATAGGAGGCTTTATGGCCACGTTCAAGAAGTTCAACAAAGACAAGCGCCCCAAGCGCAATACCCAATCCCTGCTGTTCAAGCGCAAGCGCTTTTGCCGTTTCACCGTGACAGGCGTAGAAGAGATCGACTACAAGGACATCGACACCTTGCGTGATTTCATCGCTGAGAATGGCAAGATCATTCCCGCACGCCTTACCGGAACCCGCGCGATTTTCCAGCGCCAACTCAATACCGCTATCAAACGCGCGCGTTTTCTTGCGCTGCTGCCGTACAGCGACCAACATAAGATCTAAGGAGCTCGACCATGCAAATTATTCTGCTCGACAAGGTCGTCAACCTGGGTAATCTGGGTGAAATCGTCAAAGTCAAAGACGGCTATGCCCGTAATTTTTTGATCCCTTCGGGCCGCGCACGTCGCGCCACCGAGTCGGCCAAAGCCGAATTCGAAGCACGCCGCGTTGAATTGGAAAAGGCAGCCGCTGCTAAGTTGGCTGCTAGCCAAAAGCTGGGTGAAAAGCTGGGTGGTACCTCCATCAAGTTGACTCAAAAAGCTGGTGTTGATGGCCGCCTGTTTGGTTCGGTTACCAATGCGGACATTGCCGAAGAATTGGTCAAAGGCGGCTATGAAGTCGTTAAATCCAACGTCCGTATGCCCAATGGCCCCATCAAAGTGGTTGGCGACACCCAAGTCAGCGTGTCTCTGCATACGGACGTGGTGGTGGACATCACCGTCTCGGTCTACGGCGAATCGGCCTGATCGATTTCGGTCGCGTTCAGGTTAAGCTGTAGGGCCGCGGCCCTGCGGCACCTGGCTCCAAAAGCCGCCTGGGCTCGCCCTCGCGGCTTTTTTATTGGAATCCAGGTTCGTTGGAACAGTGCGCAAAGGGTACTGGATGTTGGTAAATAAAAGGATGGATGCATGTCTGAAGACGGTTTAGAGCCGGACGATTTGTTGCCTGACAGGCAACTGGCGCAGCTGCGAATTCCCCCGCACTCGATTGAAGGTGAGTCCAGCGTATTGGGCGGCCTGCTGCTGGACAACAATGCTTGGGATCGCGTCAGCGATGTAGTGCAAGAAGGTGACTTTTACCGCTACGAGCACAAGCTCGTGTTTGCCGCCATTGGATCACTGATCAATAGCAGCCGCCCTGCCGATGTCATTACGGTTTTTGAGCACATCCAAAGCCAAGGTCATGGCGATGACATCGGCGGCATGGTCTATCTCAATTCGCTAGCGCAATACGTACCTAGCGCCGCCAATATCCGCCGCTATGCTGAAATTGTGCGCGATCGGTCTATTCTGCGCAAGCTAGTGACAGCCAGCGACGATATCGCAACCAGTGCGTTTAACACTCAGGGGCGAGCCGTTTCGGACATTGTGGACCAAGCCGAGCAAAAAATATTCAATATCGGCGAACAGGGTAAGCGAAACAGCGACGGATTTCAGGTGATGGAGACTCTGGTCGTCAAGCTGATGGACCGTGTGCAGGAGATGGCGGACAACCCCAATGATGTCACGGGGGTTCCTACCGGGTTTTACGACCTAGACCGCATGACCGCTGGCTTGCAGGCGGGTGACTTGGTGGTACTCGCCGCCCGGCCTTCGATGGGTAAGACCGCACTTGCAATCAATATTGCCGAGCACGTTGCACTCAACGAAGGTCTGCCAGTGGCAGTGTTTTCTATGGAGATGGGCGCCGCCCAGTTAGCAGTGCGTATCGTGGGCTCTATCGGTCGTATTGATCAAAGCCACCTACGCACTGGAAAATTGACCGAAGAGGAGTGGCCTCGGCTCGCGGAAACCATTGAAAAGTTGCGAAATATCTCCCTGCATATTGACGAGAGCGCGGGTTTGAGCTCTAGTGATTTACGCTCCAGCGCGCGCCGTTTATCGCGTAACTGCGGGCAACTCGGGCTCATTGTGGTGGACTATTTGCAGCTCATGAATGGAAGCAGCGACGGCGAAAATCGCGCTACAGAATTAGGCGAGATTTCCCGGGGGCTCAAGATGCTGGCGCGAGAGCTCAAGTGCCCTGTTTTGGCCTTGTCACAGCTCAATCGCAGCGTGGAGCAGCGACCTGACAAGCGCCCCATGATGAGCGATTTGCGTGAGTCTGGCGCGATTGAGCAGGATGCCGACATCATCATGTTTATCTACCGCGACGAGTACTACACCAAAGAGGCTTGCAAAGAGCCGGGTGTGGCTGAGATCATCATCGCCAAGCAGCGTAATGGCCCCACCGGAACCGTGAAGTTAGCTTTCCTGCGCAATATCACCAAGTTCGAAAACCTGGCGCATGGCGGCGGCGGGGACTTTTAGGCGACAGGCCTAAAGCACGTCGCTGGCGAAATCGGCCAAGCGTGAGCGCTCGCCCCGCGCTAGCGTAATGTGTCCACCATGGGGCCAGCCCTTGAAGCGGTCAACCGCGAAGGTCAAACCCGAGGAGCCTTCCGTTAGGTAAGGGGTGTCGATTTGCGCAAGATTACCCATGCAAACAATTTTGGTTCCTGGCCCGGCGCGGGTTATCAAGGTTTTCATTTGCTTGGGTGTCAGGTTTTGGGCCTCGTCGATGATGACGTACTTATTTAAAAAAGTGCGCCCTCGCATAAAGTTCATACTTTTGATTTTGATGCGGCTGCGGATCAGTTCCGAGGTGGCAGCACGGCCCCATTCGCCAGCGCTGCTGTCAGTTTTACCTAGCACTTCCAGATTGTCGTCCAGCGCGCCCATCCAGGGGCCCATTTTTTCCTCTTCGGTACCCGGCAGAAATCCAATGTCCTCGCCTACGCTGACGGTGGCGCGCGTGACGATGATCTCGGTATAGCGCCGGTCATCCAGTACTTGCGT
>CAMDHL010000012.1 GCA_945898105.1 Comamonas sp. lk
CAGCTTGGTCACATGGTGGGCGTTGGCAAAGGCGGCATCTACATTGCCTTTGTCGCCTAGCACCCATTTGTAGAACTTGTTATTCTGTGCGGCGTCGTGCAGTTGTGGGCCGGTGGCGGCGTCGCGCACGTCCACCACAGCGGGCAGTACGTCGTAATCGACTTGCACCGCCTCAGCAGCGTTTTTAGCTTGCTCCAGCGTGTCGGCGATCACCATGGCCAATTGGTCGCCCACGTGGCGCACTTTGCCCAGGGCCAGCACCGGATGCGGCGGCTCGTTCATGGGCGTGCCGTCGGGGTTGTTGATCAGCCAGCCGCAAGGCAGGCCGCCCATCTTGCCTTCAAGGTCTTTACCGATAAAGATACGCACCACACCCGGCATGGCGGACGCCGCGCTAATGTCAATGCTTTTGATGATGGCATGCGCGTGCGGGCTGCGCACGAAGACGGCGTAGCTTTGCGCTTGCATGGTGATGTCGTCGGTGTACTGACCGGCGCCGGTCAGGAAGCGGTAGTCTTCTTTGCGGCGGACCGACTCACCGATATGCGGGAGGTTTGAAAAATCTGAGGCACCCATGTTGCTTGCTCCTTGAATGGTTTAGGCAGAAGCCATGGCAGCAGCACCCTGCTGCACAGCTTTGACGATGTTTTGGTAGCCCGTGCAGCGGCACATATTGCCTTCGAGGTGCGTACGGACCTCCTCTGCGCTGGCATTGGGGTGCTTGGCGCACAGGTCGATAGCGCTCAACACCATGCCCGGGGTGCAAAAACCGCATTGCAAGCCGTGGCAGTCTTTAAATGCCGCTTGCATTGGGTGCATGGTTCCGTCCGGCGCGGCCAGACCTTCGATGGTGGTGATCTCGGCGCCATCTGCCTGAGCGGCCAGGATGTTGCAAGATTTAACGGCATGGCCGTCCTTGATCACCGTGCATGCGCCGCACTGTGCGGTGTCGCAACCTACATGGGTACCGGTCATATGTAAATGCTCGCGCAGTACCTGCACCAGCAGGGTATGGGGCGGGACGTCCACTGAAACCTGGCGGTTGTTAACCTTCAATTGAACCTGCATAACGTATGTCTCCGGGAGGGGTTATTGGAACGAGTTACTCTATCATTATGTTCCTTGCAAAAGTCCGTACACCCTAGTAAAAACCCTTGAATATGTCCTTATTAAAAAGCGATTTTTTCTATCTTGGCGGGCTTGGGCGGGCATCCGATCGCTTCAATCCGCAGGCTGTGGAGCTATCGATCGGTGGTTTGGTTGGGAAGGGTATGCGGACCTCACTCTTTTGGACGCGTGTGGCTCAACCCTCGGTTTGCTTGGCCACCAGTTGAGTAAGCCCTGCTCCTTGGCAAAATCTCATTGCAGTCATGGCTTGGTTTGCAAAAACTCCTCGAAGGCCCTAAAAACCGGGCTGCAGATGCGCTAAGTGCTTGGTTTTTACCGAGTTTTGCCATTACAATGCGAGCTTCACGACCAAACGGGCGGGTAATTACCGCCCGTTTTTTTTGGTCGATCGTTTTTAGAGGCTGCCTAATTTGGGCAGCGGACACACAGGAAATCGGGCATCAGCAACGTGGCTTGGCAAGACATCGTGCGTCAAATTGTGGTCGGTCTTGGATACGACCTGGTGGAGCTGGAACGCTCGGCTGGCGGCCTGTTGCGGGTCACGATAGACCTACCTTGGGTGCAATCGGCGCCGGGCACTGCGCAAGAAGAGCAGTTTGTGACCGTTGAAGATTGCGAGAAGGTGACGCGCCAGTTGCAGTTTTCGCTGGAAGTAGAAGGCACAGCCTACACCCGGCTTGAGGTGTCTTCGCCTGGGATTGATCGCCCCCTTAGGCACGAGGCTGATTTTTTGCGCTTTGCGGGCCAGGTGGTTGATATCACCCTGCGAGAGCCTATTGGCGCGGCCGGCGGTGGAATAGTTAACGCGAAGCGTAAGAAATTTCGCGGGACGCTGGAACGCGTTGCCGAGGTTCCAGGCGCTGCGCATTGGCAGATTGTGTGGAGCGAAGCACCGCCCATCAAGCCGGGGCAGAAAGTGAGTAAGAAGCGGCCTGCGCCGCCCTTGCAGGCCATGGGGTTTGCGCTGGACGAATTGAGAGAAGCGCGTTTGGCGCCGATTGTGAGCTTTAAGGGTCGTGGCAACGCGGCTGATGGTATGCAGTTAACGCTAGGAGTCGAGCCTGGCGGTGAGCAGGATGAGGTTTAAGGGCACCTAGGTGCGATGAACGAAGTCGTAGATGGACTTGTTCTTGTTTGTGAATTGAATTGTCAGGAGAGTGAAGGCATGAATCGCGAATTGTTGATGTTGGTAGAGGCGATCTCCCGTGAAAAAAACGTGGAGCGTGATGTGGTGCTGGCGGCCGTGGAAGCGGCGCTGGCGCAGGCCACTAAAAAGCTGTACGAAGGCGACGTGGATATTCGCGTTGCGCTGGACCGCGACAGTGGTAATTACGAAACCTTCAGGCGTTGGCACGTTGTGCCGGACGAGGCGGGCTTGCAGCTGCCTGACCAAGAAATCTTGCATTTCGAAGCCAAAGAGCAGATTCCTGATGTCGAAGTCGATGAATATATCGAAGAGCCGATTGAATCCGTGCCAATCGGCCGCATTGGCGCTATGGCCGCCAAGCAGGTGATTTTGCAAAAAATCCGAGATGCTGAGCGCGAGATGCTGCTCAATGACTTTATGTCACGCGGTGACAATATTTTTGTTGGCACTGTCAAGCGCATGGACAAGGGCGATGTGATCGTCGAGAGCGGCAGGGTTGAAGGCCGCCTGCGCCGCGCGGAAATGATTCCCAAAGAAAACCTGCGCGCTGGCGACCGCGTCCGCGCCATGATCATGGAAGTGGACCTGACGCTGCGTGGTGCGCCGATCTTGTTATCGCGCTCCGCACCGGAATTCATGACCGAGTTGTTCCGCCATGAGGTTCCCGAGATCGAACAAGGTTTGTTGGAGATCAAATCCTGCGCCCGTGATCCAGGCTCGCGCGCCAAAATCGCAGTGCTATCACATGACAAGCGTATCGATCCCATCGGCACCTGTGTGGGCGTGCGTGGCAGTCGCGTCAACGGCGTCACTACCGAATTGGCCGGTGAGCGCGTCGATATCGTTTTGTGGAGCGAAGACCCCGCGCAGTTTGTGATTGGCGCGTTGGCGCCCGCCAATGTGTCGTCCATCGTGGTTGACGAGGAACGCCATGCCATGGACGTGGTCGTAGATGAAGAAAATCTGGCGATTGCCATTGGTCGCGGCGGACAAAACGTTAGGCTTGCTTCTGAGTTGACCGGTTGGAAGATCAACATCATGGATGCGGCCGAGTCCGCGCAGAAACTTGCCGTGGAAACCGATTCGGGCCGCCGCCTCTTTATGGACAAACTCGATGTGGACGAGGAGATTGCCGACATCCTTATAGCGGAAGGCTTTACCAGCTTGGAAGAAGTGGCCTATGTGCCATTGCAGGAAATGCTGGAAATTGAGAGCTTTGACGAAGACACGGTGCACGAGCTTCGTAATCGCGCCAAAGACGCACTGCTCACCATGGAAATTGCCCGAGAGGAGAGCACAGCAAGTGTCTCGCAGGACTTGCGCGATTTGCAAGGCCTAAGCGCTGAACACATTGCAACGCTAGCCGAACACGGGATTAAAACCCTGGACGATCTGGCCGATCTGGCTACTGACGAACTTACAGAAATCACCGGCCAGTCTATTGACGAAGCCACTGCCCTGATCATGAAGGAGCGCGAACATTGGTTTACCGATGACGCCGCCGCTCAAGAGTCACGGCCATGAAAGGTTACCCGCTAAATGTCCAGTACGACTGTCGCCGAGTTTGCCAGTGAACTCAAAAAATCTACCGAAACCCTGTTGGGTCAATTGAAATCCGCCGGGGTGGCCAAAGCCGCCGCCAGCGATGTGTTGACCGACTCCGATAAGCATAAATTATTGAATCACTTGCAGGCTGCCCATGGCACTGCGGGTGCGGAACGCAAAAAAATTACCCTGGTCAAAAAGCAGACCACGGAAATTAAACAAGCCGATGCCAGTGGCAAGGCGCGCACCATTCAAGTGGAGGTGCGCAAAAAGCGCACTTTTGTTCGTCGCGAAGACGGCTCGGACGCGGTGCCAGAGTCTGCGGAGGTGTTTGAAGCACCAGTGCCTGCTGCACCGGTGATCGACCAGGCCGAATTGGCGCGCCGCGAAGAAGAAGCGCGCCATCAGGCTGAGTTTTTGCGCAGGCAGGAGGAAGAGTTGGTCGCGCGCCGTCAGGCGCGTGAAGAGCAAGAAGCTAAGGTGCGCGCAGCACAGGAAGCGGCGGCCCAAGCCCAAGCCTCGACACAATCTGATACCGCGGAGGGCCAGGTAAACGACACCGCTGCCAAGCCCCGTAAATTGACCAAGGCTGCGGAAAAAGCTGCTTCGGACGCCGCCGCGCAGGCCGAGGCTGCCGCTGCCGACCAAGCTGCCCAGCAGGCACAGCGTGAACAGGACGCTGCCAAAGCTGCTACCGCTTCGCGCGAAGCCGCAATCGAAGAAAACAAGCGTGCCGCCGATTTGGGCGATCGCCGTCGTAAAGCCGAGGCCGAGGCCGTAGCCATCCGCATGATGATGTCTGCTCCCGCGAAGGCACCTCCACCCCCGCCGAAAAAAGAAGAACCCAAACCGGCGGTCGATCCCAAGGCTTCAATCAAAGGTACTTTGCATAAGCCTGCAGCAGGCTCTACCGTAAGCAAAGGCCCCAAAACAGGCGCAGCCCCTGGTGCGCCTGGATCCGGCAAAGAGGTCAAATCAGCCAAGCTCTCAAGTAGCTGGGCCGGCGACCCTGCAAAGAAAAAAGAACTCAAGACGCGCGGTGACACCGGTGCCGGCACCGGTCGATCGACCAACTGGCGTGCTGGCCCGCGCGGTAAGCGTGGGGGTGACCGCGATCGAGAAGATCACGCTCCGGCACAGTCGCAGGAAGTGCGCATCATCGAGGTGCATGTACCGGAAACCATCACCGTGGCCGAGTTGGCGCACAAGATGGCGATCAAAGCCTCCGAAGTTATCAAGCAATTGATGAAGCTGGGGCAGATGGTCACCATTAACCAGCCGCTAGACCAGGATACCGCCATGATTGTGGTGGAGGAGTTGGGCCATACCGCAGTGGTCGCGGCGCTGGACGACCCGGAGGCTTTCACCGACGAAGAAGTGCAATCGCAGGCAGAGTCTCTGCCGCGCGCTCCGGTTGTAACTGTGATGGGTCACGTGGACCACGGAAAAACCTCGCTGCTGGACTACATTCGCCGCGCCAAAGTTGCATCCGGCGAAGCCGGTGGAATCACCCAGCATATCGGCGCTTACCACGTGCAAACGCCGCGCGGTATGGTGTCCTTCCTGGACACACCGGGACACGAGGCATTTACTGCCATGCGTGCGCGCGGCGCCAAGGCAACTGACATCGTGATTTTGGTGGTTGCAGCGGACGACGGTGTGATGCCGCAAACCAAAGAGGCAATCAAGCACGCCAAGGCGGCAGGTGTACCTATTGTGGTCGCCATCAATAAGATTGATAAGCCTGATTCCAACCCGGAGCGCGTGAAAAACGAACTCGTGGTCGAGGAAGTGGTACCGGAAGAGTTCGGTGGCGAGTCGCCCTTTGTCTCGGTATCAGCGAAAACCGGCCAGGGCATCGACGAGTTGCTGGAACAAGTCTTGTTGCAAGCTGAAGTGCTGGAATTGCGTGCACCGGTAAATGCAATGGCCAAAGGTCTGGTCATTGAAGCGCGTTTGGACAAGGGACGCGGCCCGGTAGCCACGGTGTTGGTCCAATCCGGAACGCTCAAAACTGGTGATGTCGTTTTGGCCGGACAAACCTTTGGGCGCGTGCGCGCCATGTTGGATGAGAACGGTAAACCTATCAAGGACGCTGGCCCATCCATTCCGGTGGAGATTCAGGGTTTGACGGAAGTGCCGCAAGCGGGTGACGAGTTCATGGTGATGTCGGACGAGCGCCGAGCGCGCGAAATCGCTACCTATCGCGCAGGCAAATTCCGCAACACCAAGCTGGCCAAGCAACAGGCGGCCAAGCTGGAAAATATGTTCAGCGATATCGGTGCGGGCGACGTCAAAACGCTGCCCATCATCGTCAAGGCAGATGTGCAAGGTTCACAAGAGGCCTTGGCTTCCTCGCTACTCAAACTCTCGACCGACGAGGTCAAAGTGCAAATGGTTTATTCCGCTGTGGGCGGCATCAGCGAGTCGGATATCAACCTGGCTATCGCTTCCAAGGCGGTGGTGATTGGCTTTAATGTGCGCGCCGATGCAGGCGCACGCAAACTGGCCGAGGGCAATGGTGTCGACATCCATTACTACAACATCATTTATGACGCGGTTGATGAACTGAAAGCTGCAATGTCGGGCATGCTGGCACCGGAAAAACGCGAGGAAATCATCGGTTTTGCCGAGATCCGTACCGTGTTCGTTGCATCCAAAATCGGAACTGTGGCCGGTTGTATGGTTACCGGTGGCTTTGTCAACCGCAGCGCGCATTTCCGCTTGCTGCGCGAGAACGTGGTGATTTATACCGGCGAGCTCGATTCGCTCAAGCGTATGAAAGACGATGTGCGTGAAGTTAAAGAAGGCTTTGAGTGCGGTATCAAACTCAAGAACTACAACGACATCGCCGTAGGTGACCAGTTGGAGTTCTTCGAGATCAAGGAAATCGCGCGCACCATCTGAGCGTTCACCTTGCATGCGCAAAAAGTCCTCTACCCCCAACCGCGGTTTTCGCGTGGCCGATCAGATCCAGCGCGATTTGACCGAGCTGATTGCACGCGAACTCAAAGACCCGCGCGTGGGCATGGTGACGATTCAGTCGGTAGAGGTCACACCCGACTATGCACATGCCAAGGTCTACTTCAGCCTGCTGGTAGGCGATGCGGCTCAGTGCGCCGAAGGTTTGAACCAAGCAGCCGGCTTTTTGCGGGCCGGTTTGTTTAAGCGCTTGCATATTCATACCGTGCCGACCTTGCACTTTATTTTTGACCGCACCACCGAGCGCGCTGCGGATATGAACGCGCTGATTGCGCGGGCCGTGTCCTCGCGAGCCAAGGAAGACTGAACAGTATGAACGCGCCGCATGCACGGGTTGCAAGGCGCCCCGTGCATGGGGTGCTCTTACTGGATAAGCCGCTGGGCTGGTCTAGCAATCAGGCTTTGCAGAAAGCCAAGTGGCTGCTGGCCGCGGAAAAAGGCGGGCACACGGGCACTTTAGACCCCTTGGCCACCGGTGTGTTGCCGCTGTGCTTTGGCGCTGCGACCAAGTTCAGTCAAATGCATTTAGAAGCGGATAAGGTTTATCAGACGGTCGTGCGATTGGGCGTTACAACCACGACTGCAGACGCTGAAGGAGAAGTTTTGCAAACACGGCCGGTGGAGGTATCGCCGCACTTAATCAATGAGGCTTTAGCGCGTTTTACCGGCCCGATCGAGCAGATTCCGCCAATGCACAGTGCGCTGAAAAAAGACGGTAAGGCGTTGTACGAGTACGCTCGCGCAGGTATCGAAGTGGAGCGGGCTGCACGGCATGTGACCATTCATGCGATCACGCTGCTGACCGATGACTCGGCCGCTGAAGTGCCAACGCTGTCTTTGGAAGTGGCATGCAGCAAGGGCACCTATATCCGTACCTTGGCAGAAGATATTGGCGAGGCCTTGGGTTGCGGTGCGCATTTAACGTCTTTGCGACGGGTGCAGACTGGTGATTTCAAAATTGCCGCCTGCGTGGAACTGCAAGCACTGGAAGCCATGAATATGGCGCAGCGTATGGCTTGCCTTAAGTCAGTTGATAGTTTGCTGCCCGGTCACGCGCCCATCACATTGGATACGGACAATGCAGGGCGTTTTTTAAGCGGCCTGCGCCGCCGCGGCAACTGGGACGATACGCAGCAGGTTGCGGTGTATGCAGAAGATCCCCGAGCTTTGCTGGGTACGGGGCATGTGAAGGCAGGCGAGTTGATTCCCACCCGCCTGCTGAGTCCACTGGACATCGCCCAAGTGCGCGAACAAGCGACCTGGGCCGGATGAATTTTATTTTTTGAGTTCGTAGAAAGAAAGATAACCATGAGCAGTAAACAAATCCGCAATATTGCGATCATTGCGCACGTTGACCACGGCAAAACCACGATGGTGGACCAGTTGTTGCGCCAATCCGGTACTTTTGCAGACCACGAAAAAGTGGTTGACACCGTGATGGACAACAATGCGATTGAACGCGAGCGTGGCATCACGATCCTAGCCAAGAACTGCGCCGTAAGCTGGGAGGGCACCCACATCAATATCGTCGATACGCCCGGACACGCGGACTTCGGCGGCGAGGTGGAGCGCGCACTGTCTATGGTTGACGGAGTGGTTCTTTTGATCGATGCGCAAGAAGGCCCGATGCCACAAACTCGTTTTGTGACGAAGAAGGCACTAGCCCTAGGCCTCAAACCAATCGTTGTCGTCAACAAAGTGGACAAGCCAGGTTCCAATCCGGATATGGTGGTCAATGCGGCTTTTGACTTGTTTGACAAACTCGGCGCGACCGATGAGCAGTTGGATTTCCCGGTCGTTTATGCCTCTGGTATTAACGGTTGGACCTCGATGGAGCAGGGCGCTGCCGGTGAGCAGTGGGGGCCGGATATGTCCGCCTTGTTCAACACCATATTGAGCCATGTGCCGCCGCAAGACGGCGACCCCGAAGCCGCATTACAGCTGCAAATTTCAGCGCTTGATTTCTCTACTTTTGTCGGTCGCATCGGCGTAGGCCGGATCAGCGCGGGCACGCTTAAAACCGGCCAGGATGTACTGGTGATGTCTGGTGAAGATGGCCCGGTGGTCAAAGGCCGTGTAAACCAAGTGCTGACCTTCCAGGGCCTGGATCGCGTGCAGGTAACCGAAGCCGGGCCCGGCGAAATTGTGCTTATCAACGGCATAACTGACATTGGCATTGGTGTCACGGTAACCGACCCGCTGCGTCCGGCGCCCCTGCCCATGCTCAAGATCGATGAGCCAACGCTAATCATGAATTTTTGCGTCAACACCTCGCCTCTGGCAGGTCGTGAAGGCAAATATGTCACAAGCCGCCAGCTTTGGGACCGTCTGCAAAAAGAGCTGCAACACAACGTCGCGCTGCGGGTGAAAGAAACCGATGAAGAAGGAATTTTCGAAGTCGCAGGACGTGGTGAATTGCACTTAACAATTTTGCTGGAAAACATGCGCCGTGAAGGCTATGAGATGGCAGTTTCCAAGCCCCGCGTAGTGTTTCGCGATGTGGATGGCGAACGCCACGAACCTATCGAGTTGGTCACCGCCGATATTGAAGAGCAGCACCAGGGCGGCGTCATGCAGGCGCTGGGCGAGCGTAAAGGCGAATTGGTAAATATGGAGCCAGATGGACGCGGGCGTGTACGTTTGGAATACCGCATTCCAGCGCGCGGCTTGATCGGCTTCACGAACGAGTTCATGAACCTGACACGTGGCTCGGGTTTGATTTCGAATATCTTTGACAGCTACGAGCCGCATAAAGGCGACATCGGTGGGCGTAAAAATGGCGTCTTGATATCCATGGACGACGGCGAGATTTTCACCTACGCGTTGGGCAAGCTCGATGACCGGGGGCGTATGTTTGTGCGCGCAAATGACCCGGTGTACGAAGGCATGATTGTGGGCATCCACAACCGTGACAACGACCTAGTGGTCAATGCCACACGCACCAAGCAATTGACTAACTTCCGCGTCTCCGGCAAAGAAGATGCGATCAAGGTTACGCCACCCATCGACTTGAATTTGGAGTACGGTGTCGAGTTCATTGAAGACGATGAGCTAGTTGAAATAACTCCTAAGAGCGTTCGCCTGCGCAAACGCTTCCTTAAAGAGCACGAGCGCAAAAAAGCCAGCCGCGGCGCCTAAATCTACCGAGAAATTTGGAGCTTAGAAAATGTCTGAATTTCTGGTGATTGAAGAGCGGGGCGGTGTGGGCCTAATCACGCTGTCACGCCCTAAGGCCATGAATGCACTAAGCCTGGGTATGGTGCGCGGCATCTTGGGTGCTTTGCGCCGGTGGAAAGCGGATCCGGCTATCTATGCAATTGCCATGCGGGGCAGTGATAAAAACGGGCCCTTCGGTAACTTTTGCGCCGGTGGAGATATCCGTTTTTTCCATGAGGTAGCGCTAGCGGGCACGCCGGAGTTGGAAGACTTCTTCACCGAAGAATACGCACTCAACTATCTGACGCATCACCTGGGCAAGCCACTGATCGCGTTTTTGGATGGGATTGTGTTCGGTGGTGGTATGGGTTTGTGCCAAGGGGCAACGCACCGACTAGTAACTCAACGTACCAAAATGGCCATGCCCGAAACCTTGATCGGCCTGTTTGCTGATGTGGGCGGCGGCTATTTCCTGAGCCGTTGTCCTGGCGCGGCGGGCGAATGGCTGGCGCTGACGGGGCAACATATTGATGCTGACCAGGCCATTTCACTGGACCTGGCGGACTGGCACATCGAGGCGGAACAGCAAGGCGCTGCATGGGAGTCCTTAAGCTCACTTGATTGGAGCCATGCCAATGCACTGGACGCTTGGTTGCAGGCATTTACTGCGACTGCGCAGCCTGGCCCCGCTTACCCGGATATGCCGACTTGGAATTTGATAAACAGACATTTTTCGCAGACTACAGTCAGCGACATACTCCAATCGCTGGAAGCCGATGCGCAGGTCTGGGCGCAAGACACGGCGACCGGTTTACGTAAGCGCTCGCCGTTAATGCTGCATGTGGCTTTAGAGCATGTGCGCCGCGCCCGATCAATGTCCTTGGCAGACGACTTGCGAATGGAGCGTGACATGGTCCGCCATTGCTTTCATAGCGCGCATCTGGGGCGCAGTGGCGCTGGCACAGACACGGTGGAAGGCATTCGCGCGCTGGTGATTGATAAGGATCAAAACCCGAAATGGAAGCCCGCGCGGGTGGAAGATGTGACACCAGATATGGTGGAGCCATTCTTCCAAAGCCCTTGGCCGGTTTTTGCCCATCCGCTAAAAGACTTGGTGTAGCGCCCAAAAACTCGACGCAACCATTGATACCTGGCGTCTCTGGCGCTTCTTGCACGAAGTCGCATCGGTCATCGCGTGTATGGCCTGCAAAAGACTATCTGTGGTGCACCTTCATGGCGCGCTCCACCTCGCGCTTGCCTTCACGGTCTTTAATGGTGTCACGTTTATCGTGCTCCGCCTTGCCTTTAGCAAGAGCGATGTCACATTTGATTTTGCCCGCTTTCCAATGCAAATTGATAGGCACTAAGGTGTAGCCTTTTTGGTCGACTTTCCCGATCAAGCGTTTGATCTCCGCTTTGTGCATCAGCAATTTGCGGGTCCGCACCTTGTCCGGGTTGATATGGGTAGACGCCGTGTTGAGTGGGTGGATTTGCAGGCCAATGATGAATAGCTCGCCGTTGCGCACCACCACATAACCGTCCGTTAACTGCACTTTTCCCTCGCGTAGGGATTTGACTTCCCAGCCTTCCAACACCAGTCCGGCCTCAAAGCGCTCTTCAAAAAAATAATCGAATGCCGCCTTTTTGTTATCGGCAATGCGGGCGGAGGTATCGGGTTTTTTGGCCATGGCGCTCGGGAGGAGGGGGCGGCGGAGCCAGGTCGCAGGCTCAAGGGCCTTCACTACAATCCGCGCGCAAGCCCCATTCTATGAAAACCGTTCACAAGTCTGTTCTGCTGTGGTACAGCCCCGCGCAAATGTACGCCTTGGTGACGGACGTGGCGAGTTATCCACAGTTCCTGCCTTGGTGCGATAAGGCCCAGGTTTTGCAGCAGGACCATGCCGGTATGACAGCTGAAGTCGGTATCGCCTTTGGCGGCATTCACCAAAGTTTTACCACCCGCAACACCCACACTGCGCCCAGCCAGGTGGATATGCAATTGGTCAAAGGCCCATTTTCCAATCTGGACGGGCAATGGCTTTTCTTGCCGGTAGGCGATGGCTCACAACAGGCCAGCAAAGTAGAGCTTTCCTTGCACTACGGTTTTTCCAGCGCCACATTGGGTGCTTTGGTGGGGCCGGTGTTTGACAAGATTGCTGCCACCCTGGTGGACGCCTTCGTTAAACGTGCGCAACAGGTGTATGGCGATGCATGAGGCTTTGGACACAGAAAGTGCGGACAACACCGCGCCTGCAACTATCCATGTTGATGTGGTTTACTCGCCTAGCGCCCGGCTAGTCCACCACCAATCGGTGCAGCTGCCGGCTGGCTGCCAGCTCGGGCAGGCGCTGATCGCTCTGGCGAAGGTCTTGGGCGTACAAGTCGAGTCCCTCATGAACTTGGAAGTTGGTATTTGGGGGCTTCGCTGCCCAAAAGACCGCGTTCTGGACTCTGGCGACCGCATCGAGTTTTACCGCCCTTTGCGGGTGGACCCCAAAGTGGCCCGACGCGAGCGTTTTGTGCGCCAGGGCGCCAAAACTGCCGGTTTATTCGCCAAAAAACGTCCTGGCGCCAAAGCAGGTTACTAGCTTCGAGCGCTTAGGGGGCCTGCCGAGCCATGCTTTAACCCACGGGTACAATCGGTTTTTTGGAGCTTTGACATGCGCCTTCTCGGCAAAGCGCTCACCTTCGACGATGTGTTGTTGGTGCCAGCGTACTCCCAAGTCCTCCCCAAGGACACCTCTCTCGCCTCCCAGTTCTCCCGCAATATCGCCCTGAATCTGCCCCTGGTGTCCGCCGCTATGGACACGGTCACCGAAGCGCGCCTGGCCATCGCCATCGCCCAGGAAGGCGGTATCGGTGTGGTGCACAAAAACCTAACGGTCGCCGAACAAGCGGCCCAGGTTGCGAAAGTTAAGCGTTATGAGTCCGGCGTTTTGCGTGATCCGGTGGTGATAACCCCGCATTTCACGGTGCGAGAGGTCATGGCTTTGTCTGACCAATTAGGCGTATCGGGTTTCCCAGTATGCGATGGTGGCAAAGTAGTTGGTATCGTCACAGGCCGCGATTTGCGTTTTGAAACCCGATATGACCAACGCGTGAGCGACATCATGACGCCGCGCGAACGCTTGGTCACCGTGCCGGACGGAACCACTTTGGAAGAAGCCAAGGCGCTGCTCAACAAACACCGCCTGGAGCGCTTATTGGTAGTGAACGAGGCCTTTGAGCTCAAGGGCCTGATTACCGTTAAAGACATTACCAAGCAAACCAGCTTTCCGAATGCCGCGCGCGACGCTTTTGGTAAGTTGCGCGTAGCCGCTGCGGTAGGTGTGGGCGAGGGCACCGAGGAGCGCGTAGAAGCGCTGGTACGTGCCGGGGTGGACGCCATCGTGGTCGATACCGCGCACGGGCACAGCAAGGGCGTCATCGAGCGGGTGCGCTGGGTGAAACAAAACTACCCGCAGGTCGACGTAGTGGGTGGGAACATTGCAACTGGTGCAGCAGCCTTGGCGTTGGTCGAGGCGGGTGCGGATGCGGTGAAGGTCGGTATCGGTCCAGGCTCAATTTGCACTACGCGGATTGTTGCTGGTGTCGGCGTACCCCAAATCATGGCTATCGACAGCGTGGCGACAGCATTACGCGGTACCGGAGTTCCGCTGATTGCCGATGGCGGTGTACGCTACAGCGGCGACATTGCCAAAGCCATCGCGGCAGGTGCCAGTTCGGTGATGATGGGCGGTATGTTCGCGGGCACCGAAGAGGCGCCGGGTGAAATTGTGCTTTACCAAGGCCGCAGCTACAAAAGTTACAGAGGCATGGGCAGCATAGGCGCCATGCAGCAGGGAAGCGCGGACCGCTACTTTCAAGAGTCCAGCACTGGCAACCCCAATGCGGACAAACTCGTTCCCGAAGGCATTGAAGGCCGCGTGCCCTACAAAGGCTCTATGGTCTCCATCGTGTTTCAAATGTCGGGCGGCTTGCGGGCCAGCATGGGCTACTGCGGCTGCGCCACGATTGCGGATATGCAAAACAAGGCAGAGTTCGTGGAAATCACCACCGCAGGTATCCGTGAAAGCCATGTGCACGACGTGCAGATTACCAAAGAAGCGCCGAATTACCGGGCCGATTGAAACAAGCCATTGACCTGATGTCGCACCAAAAAATACTGATACTGGACTTCGGTTCGCAAGTTACCCAATTAATTGCCCGGCGCGTGCGCGAAGCGCATGTATTTTGCGAGGTACACCCTTGTGACGTTAGCGAGGAATGGTTGCGCGCCTATGCGCGCGATGGTCAATTGAAGGGAATCATCCTTTCGGGTAGCCACGCTAGCGCCTACGAGGAAGATACGGAGAAAGCGCCGCAAGGCGTCTTTGAATTGGGCATTCCGGTGCTGGGTATTTGCTACGGCATGCAAACCATGGCCCAGCAACTAGGTGGGCGGGTGCAAAGCGGCACGCTTCGCGAATTCGGCCATGCGGATGTGCGCGCCCATGGCCATACCGCTTTGCTCGATGGCATACAGGACTACGCCACTCCGATGGGGCACGGCATGCTGCAAGTCTGGATGAGTCATGGCGATAAGGTGACGGATTTGCCCCATGGCTTTAAGCTGATGGCCAGCACCGATAGCTGCCCGATTGCCGGTATGGCTGACGAAGAGCGCCGTTTTTATGGTGTGCAGTTCCACCCTGAAGTGACCCACACCAAACGCGGTGCGGCGATTTTGGAGCGCTTTGTTCTCGACATCTGTGGCACCAAGGCCGACTGGATCATGGGTGATTACATCTCGGAAGCTGTCGAGAAGATTCGCGCTCAGGTGGGCACCGAAGAGGTCATTTTGGGTCTGTCCGGCGGGGTCGATTCCTCGGTGGCCGCGGCGCTGATTCACCGAGCCATTGGCGACCAACTTACTTGCGTATTCGTTGACCATGGGCTTTTGCGTCTCAACGAAGGCGACGCAGTGATGGAGATGTTTGCGGGAAAACTGCACGCCAAAGTTATCCGCGTGGACGTGGCTGATTTATTCTTGGGTAAGTTAGCGGGCGTGTCGGATCCGGAGGCCAAGCGCAAAATTATTGGCGGATTATTTGTGGACGTTTTCAAAGCGGAAGCGGCCAAACTCAAAGCCGGGCAGGGCGTCCTGGGTGCTGTGGTGAAGGGTGCAACCTTTCTCGCCCAGGGCACTATTTATCCGGACGTCATCGAGTCCGGTGGCGCCAAAACCAAAAAAGCAGTCACGATCAAAAGCCACCACAACGTGGGTGGACTGCCCGAGCAATTAGGCTTGAAACTGCTAGAGCCTCTGCGCGATTTATTCAAAGACGAAGTGCGCGAACTCGGCGTGGCGTTGGGCTTGCCCGCCGCCATGGTCTATCGCCACCCATTCCCCGGCCCGGGCCTGGGAGTGCGCATATTAGGCGAGGTAAACAAAGAATATGCCGACCTACTGCGCCGCGCCGATGCCATATTTATCGAGGAACTGCGAAATTTTCGCGACGACGAAAGCGGTAAAAACTGGTACGAACTGACTAGCCAGGCCTTTGCCGTTTTCCTGCCCGTCAAAAGTGTGGGCGTTATGGGTGATGGCCGTACATACGACTATGTGGTTGCGCTGCGCGCGGTACAAACCACCGACTTTATGACTGCCGACTGGGCTGAGTTGCCATATGCCTTGCTGAAAAAGGTTTCTGGTCGCATCATTAATGAAGTTCGCGGTATAAATCGCGTCACTTACGACGTTTCTAGTAAACCGCCGGCAACTATTGAGTGGGAGTAATGTCTGCATTCAGTTTCCTGGGCAAAGAAAATCCTAATCCCATAGGGCGGCGGCGCGCCTTGCGTTGGTTGGGTGCGCCTGTTGCGGCGCTGGCGTCTTCATCCGCTTTGCCAGATGAATTGTGGATTTCAGATACACACTCCCACTCTGCAATGCGCTTCAACGACAGCAGCTGTCTGCGCTGTGAATTGACCCAATCGGGCGTGAGCCTTTTGTCTTGGGCTTTGGTCGCTGACGGGCCCTTTATCCAACGTATGCCCAATGGCGGAATACAGGTTAATTTCAAAGCGAACCCCGAACAATTCCGCGAGGCCTTTAATCGCATGCTCAAAGGTATGCAACGGCGCATCAGAGCAGAAAATTTGCAACTGGCACTAAACCCGGATGACATAGAGAAGGCGCTGCAAGGGCAATTACATATTGTGCTGTCCACCGAGGGCGCGCAATACCTGGGTGGCGATCCGCTGCACCTGGATGTGGTTTACGCACAAGGCGTTAGGCAAATCGGCTTAGGTCATTTTGTGGAAGGTGATTTGCTCGATATCCGAACCGAAGCGCCTAAGCTGGGTGGTTTAAGTGAACTAGGGCGAGAGGTCATCCGCCGTTGCAACGCTTTGGGCATTTTGGTCGATCTGGCCCATGCGACTGACCAAGCAGTGGCGCAGGCTTTGGAGGTGTCGCAGCAGCCGATGCTTTGGTCGCACAGCGCCATTACGCGGCAGGCGACCGACTGGAGAAGTCGGAATAACCATGTTATGAGCATTAGCTTAGCCAACGCCAAGGTGCTCGCTCAGCGCGGTGGCGTAGTGGGCATCTGGCCCAGTCGCTTCAATTTTGACGATGCGCGGGCCTATGTGGCAGCCTTGGGCGAGGCGGTTTCCATGATCGGCGAAGATCATGTTGCTTTCGGAACCGATATGCAAGGCCTGGCGCCGGCCTCCACCATGATGACGACCTATAGCGGTATGCGCGAGGTGGTTAATTCAATGCTTGCGAGTAATATGCCCGAGTCAACAGTACGCAAGCTGGCTGGCGAAAATTACGCGCGCTTGCTAAAGACCGTGATGCAAGCGCGCAGCATTGCCTAAATCCTCACCATGTATTTACCTAGCCAATTCGACCCTAAGGACCCGCAAGTAGCCATAGACATCATGCAGGCGCACCCGTTCGCCAGTCTGATTTCCACGGACGATGCCGGCTTGCCCTTTGTGACGCACTTACCTGTTCATTGGGAGGCGCAACCGGGGCAGGGCGCTGAACACGGCGTAATACTCGGCCACTGCGCGCGCGGCAATCCTCATTGGAAGTATCTGCAGCAGCGCCCTCAGGCAGTGGTAACTTTCATGGGGCCGCATGCTTATATGTCGCCCAAGGTCTATCCGGATCTGGCGCGCGTACCTACCTGGAATTACGTGGCGGTGCATTGTGTGGTCGAGGCCTCCGTGCTGGACGGGCACGATGCCAAAGATGCATTGCTCAAGCAGTTGATCGCCGACCACGAACCCGCCTATGCCGATCAGTGGCGGGGACTCTCCGAAGATTACACCACGAAGATGCTAGGGGCTATCGTAGCTTTTTCATTGAAAATCATAAACGTGCAGTGCAAAGTTAAAGTGAATCAGCATCGTCCTGAGGCACATGCCCGCATGCTGGAAATATACGATGCGGGTGGCCCAGATGACCAGGCCCTAGGCGCCTGGATGCGAAAAATGGGCTTGACCGGGGCTTCTAAATAGAGCCATTGGCGATGGCCAGCACCCTTCCCGACGATGCATATTGGATGCGGCTTGCTCTGGAGCAGGCGGCCTTAGCCGCGCAAACCGGCGAGGTACCTGTCGGGGCGGTGGTCGTTCAAAACGGGAAACTCATTGCCAGTGGGCACAACCGCTGCATCGTCGATAGCGACCCGACGGCCCATGCGGAAGTGGTGGCCCTGAGGGCTGCGGCACTGGCACTGGGCAATTACCGCCTCGAGGACTGCACCCTCTATGTGACGCTGGAGCCATGCACCATGTGCAGTGGCGCTTTAATCAACGCCCGGCTCCAAAGAGTGGTTTTCGGGGCGACAGATGCGCGCGCCGGTGCTGCCGGCTCAGTGCTGGATATCTTTGCCTTACCCTCCCTGAACCACCACACCCACCTACAAGGCGGGCTATTGGCGCAGGAGTGCGCCGACACCTTGCGCGATTTTTTTAAGCCTAAGCGAGCCAATATGAGCCCTTTGCGTGAAGACGCCCTGCGCACCCCGGATGCCCGGTTTACCAATTTGCCGGACTACCCGTGGGAGCCCAATTACCTGAGCGACTTGCCCACTTTGGACGGATTGCGATTGCATTATCTGGACGAGGGCCCACGCGACGCGGACCTCACCTATCTCTGTTTGCATGGCAACCCGGCTTGGAGCTATCTGTATCGCAAGATGATTCCAGTATTTGCTGGGGCAGGGCATCGCGTCGTCGCTCCGGACATGATTGGGTTTGGCAAGAGTGACAAGCTTAAAAAAGACACTGCGCATCGGTTTGACTTCCACCGTCAGGTTTTGCTCGAGTTCATCGAGCGTTTGAATCTGAACAATATTGTCCTAGTGGTGCAGGACTGGGGCGGGATTTTCGGTCTGACCGTGCCGATGGCGGCGCCGCAGCGTTACAAAGGATTGTTGGCTATGAACACCATGCTGGCCTGTGGCGATGTGCCACTATCGCC
>CAMDHL010000013.1 GCA_945898105.1 Comamonas sp. lk
TGCTACTCCTCGAGCCGCAGGTATTTGGCGATGCCCGCGGGTTCTTCTTGGAAAGCTATAACGAAAAGGCGTTTGCGCAAGCCACTGGCTTGAACGTTCATTTTGTTCAAGATAACCACTCACGCTCACAGCGCAATGTTTTGCGCGGCATGCATTTCCAAGTCAACAAACCGCAAGGCAAACTGGTTCGAGTGGTTTCCGGCGAAGTTTTCGATGTGGCAGTAGATATTCGTCCCGAATCTCCTACCTACGGAAAATGGGCGGGGGAAGTACTCTCGGCTGAAAACCAGAAGCAATTATGGGTTCCTCCCGGGCTTGCTCATGGATTTCTCGTGCTATCGGAAAGCGCAGATTTTTTATATAAAACCACCGACTATTACGACCCGGCATCCGAGCGATGCCTCGCTTGGAATGATCCGACCGTGGGCATTCATTGGCCGCTTGGCAATGAAGCACCCAAAGTTTCATCGAAAGATGCCTTGGGCTTGGCGTTTCAAATGCTATGAACGAGAGCACAGTTCCTGTAACTGGCGCTGCGTCATCCGGCGTGCTACCTGGGGTAGGCCGCGCCTTGGTCGCCTCTGGCCAAATTGATTTATTGAGCGTCCAGAAAGCCTACCAGCGGGCGATTAAGAATCGTAAAAGCTTGGTTTCCGAGTTGGTGGAGTCTGGGGCCATGAGCGCCCTGACACTGGCACAAACGGTCTGCGCCGCTTTTTCCACTCCTTTGCTTGATCTCGATGCAGTCAACATCGCCTCCCTGCCGGATAAATTGATTGACGAGAAAATTTGCCAAGAGTATCTTTTGTTATGCCTAGGTAAACGCAATCATGCGCTGGTCATTGCAACTGCCGACCCCTCCAATCAAGAGGCCGAAGAGAAAATTAAATTTATCACCCAACGCAGCGTGGAATGGGTGGTTGTCGAATATGACAAGCTCCTTCAGGTCTTGAAGGCCAAAGGTGCGCCCACGGCTGAGACGATAGACAGTGAATTCATAGAAGATGATTTTCAGGACGGGGAGTTGGTTGAACTTCCGAAAGTTGCAACAGAGCTAGAAAGTGAAGTTGACGACTCACCCATAGTGCGGTTTTTACAAAAAATGTTAAATGATGCGGTTCTTATGGGTGCGTCGGATTTGCATTTTGAGCCTTACGAAACGACCTATAGAGTTCGCTACCGCATTGACGGCGAGTTGCGAGAAATCGCTAGCCCGCCGCCAGCCATCAAGGACAAACTAGCTTCTCGGATCAAAGTGATTTCGCGAATGGACATTTCTGAGAAGCGTGTGCCTCAGGATGGGCGCATGAAACTCAAAATATCACCGGAAAAAACTATTGATTTCCGTGTCAGCACACTGCCTACATTATTTGGCGAGAAAATAGTTATTCGTATTCTTGATCCGAGCAGCGCCAAACTTGGTATCGATGCGTTGGGTTACGAAGAGGCTGAAAAACAGCGCCTGATGCGCGCTATTGCACGCCCCTACGGGATGATTTTGGTAACCGGCCCTACGGGATCCGGAAAAACCGTCTCTCTTTATACCTGCTTGAACTTGTTGAACCAACCCGGCGTCAACATTGCCACTGCTGAAGATCCCTGCGAGATAAATATGCCTGGCGTTAACCAGGTGAACGTGAATGACAAGGCGGGCTTAACTTTTTCAGCAGCCCTTAAATCATTTTTGCGGCAGGACCCGGACATCATCATGGTGGGCGAAATTCGCGATCTGGACACCGCTGATATCGCCATGAAGGCAGCCCAAACCGGACATTTGGTTCTTTCAACTCTTCATACCAATGACGCACCCACTACGTTGACGCGTTTGCGTAATATGGGAGTACAGCCCTTTAATATTGCGGCTAGCGTTATCCTGATTACTGCTCAGCGATTAGCGCGCAGGCTATGCGTTAAATGCAAAGTTCCGACCGAGCTGCCCGAACAAACCTTGAAAGAAGCAGGCTTCAAAGAAGAAGATTTAGATGGCAGCTGGAAACCTTACCGTCCTGTGGGTTGTGCTGCTTGCAACAATGGATACAAGGGTCGCGTCGGGATTTACCAGGTTATGCCCATATCCGATGAAATCCAAAGCATCATATTGCGTGATGGTTCGGCGATGGATATTGCTGCACAGTCAGAGCGCGAAGGTGTGCGGTCCTTGCGCGGTTCGGGTTTGAATAAAGTGAAGTTGGGTTTAACCTCTTTGGAGGAAGTTCTGGCTGTCACGAACGAGTAACTAGGGAGGTATAAATATGGCAACGCAAATAATGCAACCAAGTCGCAAAAATAATGCGAACGATGGGGTTTTTAACTGGAAAGGCGTGGACCGTAAAGGGCAAGCCATGCAAGGTCAATTACGCGCGGCCTCCGCGATTGGGGCGCGCGAAGCATTGCGTAAACAGGGGATAAGGCCCACTGCTGTCAGTCAGCAATCGTTTACTTTGGGTCAATCGATAAAGCCCAAAGAAATCGCTTTGTTTACGCGGCAGCTGTCCACCATGATGAAGTCGGGCATTCCATTGCTGCAGTCTTTTGAAATTGTCGGCCAAGGCAGCGCTAACCCTTCGCTTGGACGCATGATCCAAGCGATCCGCAGCGATGTCGAAACCGGGACCTCCTTGAATGCAGCTTTTCGTAAGCACCCAAAGCATTTCGACGACTTGTACTGCAACCTTGTGGAAGCAGGCGAGAGCGCTGGGATCTTGGACACCCTGCTTGACCGTCTGGCGGTCTACATGGAAAAGACCGAAGCGGTGAAAGCCAAAATCAAATCAGCCCTAACCTACCCGATTGCCGTGATGGGGGTGGCCGGCATTGTGGTTAGCGTCATCATGCTATTTGTGGTTCCGGCTTTTAAACAAGTGTTTTCATCGTTTGGAAGTGAGCTGCCGGGACCCACCCTGATTGTTATTGCGATCAGTGAGTTTTTTGTTAGCTACTGGTATCTTATTCTCGGTAGCATGATAGGCAGTTGGATTTTTATATCGCGCGCAATCAGTGCAAGCCGCTCCTTGCAAGCACGAAGAGATGGCCTTTTATTGCACTTACCGGTATTTGGTACCCTGATTCGCAAAGCTTGCATTGCGCGATGGACACGAACCTTGGCGACCATGTTCGCAGCAGGTGTTCCCTTGGTTGAAGCCCTTCAATCGGTGGGAGGGGCATCGGGAAATATCAAGTACGTCGAAGCTACCGCTGGCATCCGCCAGCAAGTTTCCTCCGGCGTTTCATTGACTGCTGCGATGACGCAGTCCGAAATGTTCCCACCCATGGTGCTGCAAATGTGTGCTATCGGTGAGGAGTCGGGCTCGCTGGACTATATGCTGGGTAAATCAGCCGACTTCTTCGAGTCGGAAGTGGACGAAGCGGTTGCTGGAATCTCTAGCCTGATGGAACCATTCATTATGGTTTTTCTGGGCGTCATTATTGGCGGCCTGGTCGTTGCTTTGTACTTGCCGATTTTCAAAATGGGACAAGTAGTCTGATGGCGGCAGATTTTGGCGATGCCGGACTGCTATTGCTTGCGCTTTTAGGACTGCTGGTTGGCAGCTTTTTGAATGTCCTAATCTATCGCCTGCCAAAGATGATGGAATTGCAATGGGCAGCTGAGCTAGCGCAGGCTTCGGAGCCAAACAGTGCGCCCGCTGCCCCCTTCAACTTGTGGGTACCGCGCTCGAACTGTCCGCATTGCGGCACCGCAATCGCCTGGTACGACAACATGCCGCTTCTAAGCTATGCGCTGCTTCGCGGTCGGTGCAGGCATTGCCAGGCGCCTATCAGCCTGCGTTATCCGCTGGTGGAGTTGAGCAGCGCGCTGCTTTTTGGCTTTTGCGGCTGGCATTGGGGCATAAGCATGGCCGCCCTGGCCTGGTGTGTACTCTCGGCGGCACTGTTAAGCCTGGCTTTAATCGACTGGGACACGACCTTACTACCTGATGCCATCGTGCTCCCGGTGCTTTGGCTCGGCCTTATCGGCGCATCCATGCGCTGGACGGGGATCACGCTGGAGGCTGCATTGTGGGGAGCGGTTGCCGGCTACCTGGCGCTTTGGAGTATTTTCTGGGCGTTCAAGTTGGTGACCGGCAAAGAAGGCATGGGGTATGGCGACTTCAAATTGCTAGCCTGCCTAGGTGCCTGGTTCGGGTGGCAGGCCCTTGTTCCCATACTTTTGATGTCTTCCGTTATTGGCGCTGTGGTCGGCATCCTGCTCAAGATAAAGGGCGGATTGCGCGAGGGCGGAGTCATGCCCTTCGGCCCCTTTCTGGTCGGAGCGGGCTTGGTCACCATGTTCTGGGACGCTGCGGGGCTTGCCCCGATAATCTCCTGAATATGCAAACCACCTTACGTCTGGGCGTTACTGGCGGTATCGGCAGCGGGAAAAGTACGGTGTGCCGGCAGTTGAGTGGCATGGGCGCCAGCGTTATCGACGCGGATGCCATTTCCCGCGCCTGTACCGCCGTCAACGGTCCCGCCCTGCCCGCCATTGCCCAGGCCTTTGGTGATGCAGTGTTTCAGGCACCGGGCGTATTGGATAGGGATCGCTTGCGCGATATGGTGTTTGACGATCCAAAGGCCCGCGAGCGCTTGCAAGCACTACTCCATCCTATGATTGCCGCAGAGATAGAGCGCCAAGCAGAACAAGCCATCGCGTGCGCAGCGCCCTGCATCGCGTTTGACATTCCTCTATTGGTGGAGTCCGCGCGCTGGCGCCCTATTCTCCATCGCGTATTGGTAGTGGACTGCAGCCCGGCTACCCAAATCCATCGCGTCGGCCAACGCAGCGGCTTAGATGCCCTAAGCGTACAGAAAATTATGTCCAACCAGAGCAGCCGGGCCGCCCGGCTCCAATGTGCCGACTTTGTTATATTTAATGAATCGTTGTCAATTGACGAGATAGACGCCCAATTGGGCGCGATGTTCCCATTCTTGGAGATATGATCCCGCCACTGGAAAAATAGCGCGTGATCCTGTACGAATACCCGTTTAACGAAAAAATTCGCACCTACTTGCGTTTGGAGCATCTCTTCGCGCGGCTTTTCACGCTACAAGAGCGTGTTGACGCCCTGGACCACCATTTCGCGTTAATCACTTTGTTTGAAATTCTGAATGTCGGCGCTCGGCCCGACCTTAAAACGGACGTCCTCAAAGATTTGGATCGGCAACGTCAGACCATGCTGGCCTACAGAGGCAATCCCGGCATTGCCACGGATGTATTGGAGCGTTTGCTGGCGCAATTGGAAGAGTGTTTTGTCACTCTGACCAATGTCCCGGGAAAACTTGGCCATGAGTTGAACGAAAACGACTGGCTCAAAAGTCTGCGTAGCCGCACCAGCATCCCGGGTGGTACCTGTGAGTTTGACCTGCCTGCGTACTATGCTTGGCAAAAGCTGGGCGATCGTCGGCGCCAGGACGACCTGCGCGAATGGGTTTCCGGCCTAGTGCCACTCTTCAATGGCATCCACCTGCTGCTAAGTTTGCTGCGTGACTCTGGGGCGCCTCAAAAAATGGTCGCCATGGGCGGCCAGTTCCAGCAGAATCTGCCACAAGGCCGCACCTTTCAACTACTGCGCCTGTCGCTGGACCCGAATCTGGGCGCCATCCCCGAGATAAGCGCCAACCGCTTAGTAGCCTCTATCCGCTTCGTACGTCACGACGCCGACGGCAAGCTTTACAGCAATAGCGCAGATACCCCTTTTGACCTGACCTTGTGCGCCTGAGCGCCGGCCAACGCCTATGTCAGACAGCCCTGCGGTGCCGGAAAAAATCGTCACTTGTCCCCAATGCAAAGGCGACAGCGTGTATGCGCCACGCAATCCCTATCGTCCGTTTTGCGGCGAGCGCTGCAAAAACTTGGACTTAGGCGCCTGGGCTAGTGAGTCCTTCCGGGTGCCTGCCCCAGAGCAATTTGAGGATGACGCCAGTTCTCAGCGCTTGCAATAAACAAGCAGTAAATGCGCCCTTACACTGCCTGTCCGGCGCCCAACTCGTCGGCCAGCCAAGCCAAAACCGGTAGTGCACCTGGCAAGACAGGCGCAACCTGGACAGGTAGTTCCTGCCATTGGGCATGCTGCCCCTCGCGCATCACCAGTTCCCCGGACCAGTCCAGCACCTTGAAAAAATGCAGGCGCACCAGCGCGTGCGGGTAGTCCACCACCTGCACCTGCCAAGGCTGGCTATGCAAAACTTGGATGCCTAATTCTTCATAGAGCTCGCGCGACAAGGCCTGCTCCAGCGACTCTTGTGCTTCCACTTTGCCGCCGGGAAATTCCCAGTAACCTGCATACGCCTTGCCCGCCGGGCGTGACGTCATCAAAAAGCAGCCATTGGCCTGCAGCAGCACGCCCACGGCCACTTCGGTAAGGGGGCGGTCGATGCCGCCAGCGCGGGCCATATGGCCGTCGGCCACACGGTCCACCGGCACTGTGCTCATGCCGCTGAGCCCGCGTCCTGCCGCCCTGCAAAGTCCTTGGCAAATTGCCAGGCTACGCGGCCGCTGCGCGATGCGCGCTCCAGCGCCCAGATCAAGGCCTCTTCTCGCCAGTGGCTGCGCTTTGTCACATCTACTTTGAGGCCATCCAACCATTGGGCCACGATCGTGAGGTATTCGTCCTGGGTGAAAGGGTAAAAACTCACCCACAAACCAAAGCGCTCGGACAGGGATATTTTCTCTTCCACAACCTCACCCGGGTGCACTTCGCCGCTCTCTGTGTGCTGGTAGGTCAGGTTTTCGGCCATGTACTCGGGCAGCAGATGGCGCCGGTTGCTGGTGGCATAAATCAAAACATTGGCCGAGGTTTCCGACACCGATCCATCAAGCACCGACTTGAGCGCCTTGTAGCCCGGCTCGCCCTGGTCAAAACTCAGGTCATCACAAAAGACAATAAATTTTTCAGGCCGCCGCGCCAGGATGTCCACCATATCCGGCAAGTCGATCAAATCAGATTTATCGACCTCGATCAAGCGCAACCCTTGGGCGCTGTAGGTGTTCAGGCAGGCACGCACCAGCGAAGACTTGCCGGTGCCACGCGCGCCGGTCAGCAGCACATTGTTAGCGGTTTTGCCTTGTACAAACTGCTCGGTGTTACGGCGGATTTTTTCTTTCTGGATGTCAATCTCTTTGAGGTCGTCCAGACGCATCGCCCCGACCTGGCGCACCGCGCCGATGTAGCCTTGGCCCGAGACCCGCTTGCGGTAGCGAAAGGCTATTGCGCTGTCCCAATTGGGCTGCTCAATATCCAGGCGCAGCGCTGCTTCCACCCGGTCCATAAAGCGCTCAGCACGCGCCAAAAACGGCCCCAAAAGCTGCTGATCGTCCATATGCCTGGCTTTCTTAAGACCGGTAATCCGCATTGATACTGACGTACTCGTGGCTCAGGTCGCAGGTCCACACCGTGTGACTGGCCTGACCGCGGCCTAGTCCAACGCGCACCAGAATTTCGCTTTGCTTCATGACACGCTGGCCGTCGGCTTCCTGGTAAGCCGGGTTGCGCCCGCCACGGGTTGCCACATGTACATCGTCCAAATACAGCTCGATGCCGTCAGTATCGAGGTCCGTAATTCCCGCATATCCCACCGCTGCCAGGATACGGCCCAGGTTGGGATCGCTGGCGAAAAAAGCGGTTTTCACCAGCGGCGAATGCGCAATTGCATAGGCCACCAGAGCGCACTCCTCGGCGCTGGCGCCACCCTCCACCTGAACGGTAATGAATTTGGTAGCGCCTTCGCCATCACGCACAATGGCCTGCGCCAGTTGCAAAGCCACCTTGATCAGGCCTTGGTACAAAGCCTGGCCTTCGGGGCTTTCCAAAGCGCTAATCGGCGCATGCGCGGCCTTGTTGGTGGCTACCAGCACCAGCGAGTCATTGGTGGAAGTGTCACCATCGACGGTAATGCGGTTAAAGCTGGCCTGGGCCAGCGCTTTGGCCAGGGGCTGCAGCAAGGCTGGCGCAACACAGGCATCGGTTGCGATATAGCCCAGCATGGTCGCCATATTGGGACGAATCATGCCAGCGCCCTTGCTGATACCGGTAACGCTTATGGTCTTTCCCGCGATCGTGATCTGCGTGCCAAAGGCCTTGGGCACGGTGTCGGTCGTCATGATGCCCTGCGCGGCCGCCAGCCAGTTGTCCTCTTTGGCAGCGGAAATGGCCGCATCCAGGCCGGCAATGATGCGCTCGGCGGGCAGCGGCTCCATGATGACGCCGGTAGAAAAGGGCAGCACTTGCGCGGCTTCGATGCCCAGCCGCTGGGCCAGCGCGTCGCAGGTACTGCGCGCGCGGGCCAGGCCATCGGCGCCGGTGCCGGCATTGGCATTACCGGTGTTAATAAGCAAGGCGCGGATCGCAGCGCCGGATGCCAAATGGCTTTGACAGATTTGTACCGGTGCGGCGCAAAAACGGTTGGAGGTAAATACCGCACCCACGCTGGCGCCGGCATCGAGCAAAAACAGCGTCAGGTCTTTACGGCCTGCTTTACGAATCCCGGCTTCGACCACGCCAATGCGCAGACCTGAGATGGGATACAAGTGCGCCGGATCAGGGGGGGCTAAATCAACAGGCATGGCGGGGCTCTAAGCTAATTTGCCGTGGCACTGTTTGAATTTTTTACCACTGCCACAAGGGCAAGGCTCATTGCGCCCGACACGCGGTATGGCGGCGCTGGCTTGCGGCAAACCCAGATCGGCTAAAGAAACCGTTTCAGGCTCGCCTGTATCCGTCGGTGCGGTATAGGTAATGTTGCTCAGGTTCTCGCCCTTGTTCTCAAGGGCCTGCGCCGCCTCGTCCAATTGCTCTGCAGACTGGACGCGCACCGTCATCAAGATCTTGGTGACTTCGTTTTTCACCGAGTCGAGCATTTGGCCGAACAATTCAAAAGCTTCACGTTTGTACTCCTGCTTGGGCTGCTTTTGGGCGTAGCCGCGCAAATGGATACCCTGACGCAAATAGTCCAGCGAACTCAAGTGGTCGCGCCACTGGCTGTCTATGGTTTGCAATAAAACCATGCGCTCGAATTGGGTAAAACCGCTCATGCCCACGTGATCGACCTTAGCGGCAAAAGCCTCGTCCGCCGCCTCCAACACTGCATTGACGATGTCCTCGTCGCCAATCGCGCTGGCCGCGCTGACCCGGCCCACCAGGTCCAGGCTGATGCCCCAGTCGTCAGCCAGTTGGCGTTGCAGGCCAGCTATATCCCACTGCTCTTCCACCGACTCCACCGGAACAAATGCGCGCACCAGGTCTTCAAAACTGCCGCGCCGCAGTGAAGCGATTTGGGCGCTCAAATCCTGCGCATCCAAAATCGCATTGCGCTGCTGGTAAATCACCTTGCGCTGGTCGTTAGACACATCGTCGTATTCCAGCAATTGCTTACGCATATCGAAGTTGCGGGCCTCGACCTTGCGCTGCGCGCTCTCAATGCTGCGCGTGACCATGCCGGCCTCTATTGCCTCGCCCTCGGGCATGTTCAGCCGGTCCATGATGGATTTGACGCGCTCACCGGCAAAAATACGCATCAAGGCATCATCCAAGCTCAGGTAAAAGCGCGAGGAACCTGGGTCGCCCTGACGCCCGGAGCGGCCACGCAACTGGTTGTCGATGCGGCGCGATTCATGGCGCTCTGTGGCAATAATGCGCAAGCCACCGAGGTCAGTGATGCGCTTATGGTCGATGTTCCACTGCGCACGCATCTCGGCTTCGCTTTTGAGTCGCGTTGCGTCATCCAGTGACTCATCGGCGCGCATGGTCTCGATGGCTTTTTCGACATTTCCGCCAAGCACGATGTCGGTACCGCGCCCGGCCATATTGGTGGCGATGGTGATCATCTGCGCACGCCCAGCCTGCGCCACGATGTCGGCCTCGCGGGCATGCTGCTTGGCATTGAGCACTTGGTGTGGGAGCTTTTCGGCAATGAGTAAATTCGAAATAATTTCCGAGTTCTCGATAGACGTGGTACCCACCAATACCGGCTGCCCGCGCCCGTAGCATTCACGGATGTCGTCGATAGCCGCCTTGTACTTTTCCGCGGTAGTTTTATAAACCCGGTCCAGTTGGTCTTCGCGGCGGCTGGGGCGGTTTGGCGGAATCACCACCGTCTCCAGACCGTAAATTTCCTGGAACTCATACGCCTCGGTATCAGCCGTCCCGGTCATGCCAGAAAGCTTGCCGTACAGGCGGAAATAGTTCTGAAATGTGATCGAGGCAAGCGTCTGGTTTTCGGCCTGAATCGCCACACCCTCTTTCGCCTCCACCGCCTGGTGCAGCCCATCACTCCAGCGCCGCCCGGTCATCAAGCGGCCGGTAAATTCGTCCACTATGACGATCTCGCCTTCCTGCACAACATAGTGCTGGTCACGGTGATAGAGGTGATTGGCACGCAGCGCCGCATACACGTGGTGCATGAGCGTGATGTTGGCGGGGTCATACAGGGATGAGCCGGCCGGGATCAGGTTCAAACCCGCCAGCAAGCGCTCGGCGCTTTCGTGGCCTTGCTCGGTAAGGAAGACTTGCTGTGATTTTTCATCTAACGTGAAGTCACCCGGGGTGATCACGCCTTCGCCGGTGCGCAAATCCAGCTCTCCCTCCTGGCGCTTGAGCGCGGGAATGACGGTATTGATCGCCACGTACATGGCGGTATGGTCCTCCGCCTGCCCGCTGATGATCAGCGGCGTACGTGCCTCGTCGATCAAAATGGAATCAACCTCATCGACGATGGCAAAGTTCAGGGCGCGCTGCACGCGGTCGCCCCCCTCATAGACCATGTTGTCGCGCAGGTAGTCAAAGCCGTATTCGTTATTGGTACCGTAGGTGATGTCAGACCCGTAGGCCGCCTGCTTATCAGCACGCGGCGCGTGTGACGTATTGATACCAACCGAAAGACCCAGAAAGCCGTACAACTGGCCCATCCAGCGCGCATCGCGGCCCGCCAAATAGTCGTTGACGGTAACCACGTGTACGCCTTTTCCGGTCAATGCGTTCAAGTACACCGGCAGGGTTGCGGTTAAGGTCTTACCCTCGCCGGTTCCCATTTCTGCGATCTTGCCCTGATGCAGCGCTATGCCGCCCATCAGTTGCACATCAAAGTGGCGCATTTTCATTACGCGCTTGGCGCCTTCGCGCACCACAGCAAAGGCTTCGGGAAGGATGGCGTCCAAAGCTTCCCCGCCAGCCACGCGGCTTTTGAATTCCGTGGTTTTGTCGCGCAAGGCCTCGTCACTCAAGCCCTCGTACTGCGACTCCAGCGCGTTGATCCGCGTAACAACGCTCCGGTACTGCTTGAGCAGTCGGTCATTGCGGCTTCCAAATAACTTGGTGAGAAAGGAAAGTGGCATCAGTAGGGGTGCGCCCTGCAAGCTGGAAAGGTCACAGAAGAGCGCAGTGGTAGTCCGATTTGGATGGTGTGAAAGAGTAAAGACAGCGCAAAAATACACCGCCCGCCCGCCTGGGCTCAATCGGCAATTTTAACGTTTCGCTACCTTGCCCTCCTGCCCACTGCCCATGGCCAGGAATTTTTGCGGATTCTGGGCGACGCCACGCACCAAGACCTCGAAATGCAGATGCGGCCCCGTCGAGCGACCGCTGCTCCCCACCTCGGCCAGTTTCTGGCCGCGCTTGATCAAATCACCCTTTTTAACAACGCTGCGCGATAGATGGGCATAGCGCGTGAGCACCTCGTTGCCGTGATCCACCTCGATATAAAAGCCGTAATTTGGGTGCGTCTCCTGAGTCACCACGACGCCACCGGCGGCCGAAAGCACCGGCGTGCCCACCGGTGCCGGGAAATCCAGGCCTTCATGCATGGCGCTCATACCGGTAAACGGGTCTATACGCCAGCCAAAGCCCGAGCCAGTGCTGGCCTCGGGTACGGGGGCCTGGGTAGGAATCATCAGTTTTTTGATTTTTTGCTCGAAGAGGCGGGACTCGATGGCCGTCATCAAATCGTTGCGGGCGCCGGTATCGACCTCGATATGGTCCATGGTGGCCTGCAATTCCTGCAAGGTCAGGTCGCGCCCAGAGACCAGCGTGCCCCCGCGCCCGGGGCTCACGCGCACCGCCGCCGGATCCAAGCCGGCCAGGCCCGAGACACGTTCAGCCAGCGACTCCATCTGCATTAACTTAGCCTGCATCTCGCCCATGCGCTTGGCCAGGACCTCGATGTTTTCGCGCATATAGCGGTCACGTTGGTCAAATTCGTCTTTGACGACCAGGCGCATCACCTGGCTGATCACTGGCCAGCCTTCACGCGCGCCCTTGAGCAAAATCCAATGGTATATACCAGCTGACACCAGCGTCACAGCAAGAAAGAAAGCGACCAGCATCAACACCACCCCGCTCGGGCTGGTTTGAAGCACATAGCTTCGCGATAGTCTGGGATCCGTGATAATCAATTGCATACGATAGCCCCTGAATCAATATGATGCGCCGCTCCAACACCTCTTTCTCGGTGCTGCAAGCTAGTTTGGATTCACCCACTTTGGCCCGTTTGGCGGAACTAAGCGCCCGATCCACTGCCTGTTTGCGCAGTATCGACGCCTTGTTACCCCGCAACCTGCGCCAAGGCGTGCAGGCCGGGCCCATCGAAGCGCAGGTTTGGTGCCTGCTGGTCGATAACACCTCCATCGCCGCCAAGCTCCGTCAATTGCTTCCCAGTCTGCAAGAACGCCTGGCGCACGAGGGGCACGATATTACCGCGATTCGCATCAAAGTCCTATCTGCTCCTAATACAGGAGCAAATTCAAGCGCTCGCGCTTAGCCGAAGCACTTCTTCGCGCAAGGCGGCTGCGAAATGGCGCCGGTCACGCCCCTGGGCGGTTTGCGCCGGACCAAAGGACAGCACCGCGCGCAGGGGTGCCGCGCAAAGCGTGCGCCAGACTGACTGCAAGAGGCTTTCTTCGCCCACGTAGCAAGGCACAAAGCTGATTGCGGCGCTGTTCGCGTCCTCAAAACGCAGGCCCAGCGGCTGTACTGGCGCATCTGCCGCGATGGCGGCTTGAAACAAATTGGAGTGAAAAGGCAATACGGTGCTGCCGTCGCTCGTGGTGCCTTCGGGGAAAAAAGCCAATACGTCGCCCTGCGCTAGCGCCTGCGCCATGTCGTGCACCACGCGCAGGGCATCACGTCGGGATGCACGGCTGATGTACAGCGTCCCTGCGCCTGTGGCCAAAGCCCCCATCAGTGGCCAATTGCGGACATCGTCTTTGGAAATAAAGCGGCAATGGGCAGCAGCGTGCAAAACGGCGATGTCCAACCAGGAAATATGGTTACACACCAGAAGTACGGGCGCACGCTGCACGGGCAGCCCCTTCACCTGCAATTGCAGTCCCGCAATCCGCAATAGCGCCTGCGACCATTGCTGCACCGCCAGATCCCGGCGGGCTTGCGGCCAATCAGGAAAATACCTGCGCATGGTCCACAAGCCATGCAGCAAATGCAATACCAAACGGATCAGCCGCCAAAGACCGCGCAGTTTGGACATCGCCGAGCCTGCCCGAGCAGTCTTAAGCCGCCTGTGCAGCTGCCGCTTGATAGGCCAGTCTGCCACCCACCAGCGTGGCCTGCACGCGGGCCGGTAGCTCGTAACCAGAGAAAGGCGTGTGCTTGCTCTGGCTGCGCAGTGCATCGGCCTGCACCGTCCAGGCCGATTGCGGGTCAAACACACATATATCGGCCTTAGCGCCGACCGCCAAGCGGCCCATACCGCCCTGAGCAGCGCCCTGGCTCGCTGCCAACACTGCGGCACTGCGATTTGTTACGCAAGCCAGCGCCTCCACCAGCGGAAGGTCGCTGTCACGTGCCCATTTCACCGCCAGGCTCAGCAACAACTCCAGGCCGGTAGCGCCGGGCTCGGCCTCGGCAAAGGGCAGTTCTTTCTCATCGGCGCCCACTGGCATGTGGTCGGACACCAGCGCGTCGATGGTGCCGTCTTGCAGGGCCTGGCGCAACGCATCGCGGTCGCGCTGCTGCCGTAGCGGCGGGTTCAGGCGGGTGCGGCTGTCAAAGTAACCCACATCCATGTCTGTCAGATGCAATGAGTTGATACTGACATCGCCGGTTACCGGCAAGCCGTCTGCCTTGGCCTGGCGCAACAATTGCACCCCGGCAGCACTACTTAAACGGCAAATGTGTACCCGCGCGCCCGTGGCACGCACCAGCTCAAAAATCGTGTGGAGGGCAATCGTTTCTGCGGCTACCGGCACACCGCTCAAGCCCATGCGCGTGGCGAGCGGGCCGCTGGCGGCAACGCCCTTACCCAAATGCAATTCCTGCGGGCGCAGCCAGACGGTGTAACCAAAAGAGCGGGCGTATTGCATAGCGCGCATCAGCACCTGGGTATTGGCGATACCGACCTCTGCTTGGCTAAAGCCGACGCAACCGGCTTCGAACAATTGCAGCATTTCGGTCAACACTTCGCCCTTGAGGCCACGGGTCAGCGCACCCAGCGGCAACACGCGCGCCTGATGCTGGCTCTGCGCCCGAAAGCGCAGCATTTCCACTAGACCGGGTTCGTCGAGCACCGGGTCGGTATCGGGCGGGCAGACCAGACTGGTCACGCCACCGGCCACCGATGCGGCTAATTCAGAAGCCAGCATGCCTTCATGCTCATGGCCGGGCTCGCGCAGGCGGACGGCCAAATCCACCAGCCCCGGCATCACGATACAGCCCTGGGCATCTAGGGTTTGGGTTGGTTCAAAATCTGCGGGTATCTGACCCAGTGCCAGCACGCGGCCGTCGGCAATCGCCACATCGCCCGGCGCATCGAGGCCACTGCCGGGGTCGAGCAAGTGTCCATTGCGAATCAGTAGCTTCATGGCGCGGCCCTCATGCTTCATTGCCCGCGACGATGCCCATCACCGCCATACGCACGGCAATGCCGAAGGTCACCTGCGGCAGGATCACGCTTTGCATGCCGTCAGCCACCGTCGAATCGATTTCCACGCCACGGTTAATCGGTCCAGGATGCATCACGATGGCATCAGGCTTGGCCAAGGCCAGCTTCTCTGCCGTCAGGCCAAAACTCTTGAAATACTCGTGACTGGAAGGCAACAATGCGCCGTTCATGCGTTCGTTTTGAAGGCGCAACATGATGATGACATCGCAGCCTTTAATTCCCTCTTCCAGGGTGTTGAATACGCGCACGCCCATATTCGACATATCGCTAGGCACCAAGGTGCGTGGTCCCACCACGCGCACCTCGGCGCAGCCCAGCGTAGTGAGGGCATGGATGTCCGAACGCGCGACCCGCGAATGCAAGACATCACCGACGATGGCCACGGTGAGATTACTAAAGTCTTTTTTGTAATGCCGGATGGTGTACATATCCAGCAAGCCTTGAGTCGGGTGCGCGTGGCGACCGTCACCAGCATTGACCACATGCACATGCGGCGCCACGTGTTGCGCAATCAGGTAGGGTGCGCCCGATTCGCTGTGCCGCACCACAAAAATATCGGCGGCCATAGCGCTGAGGTTGGCTATCGTGTCCAGCAACGATTCGCCCTTGGAAGCTGAGGAGCGCGCAATGTCCAGATTGATCACATCGGCCGATAAACGCGTGGCCGCAATCTCAAACGTGGTGCGCGTGCGCGTGCTGTTTTCAAAGAACAAATTGAACACGCTCTTGCCGCGTAAGAGCGGTACTTTTTTTACCTCGCGGTCGCTGACCGATACAAATTGCGCCGCCGTATCCAGAATGTGCGTCAGTATCTCGCGCGACAAGCCTTCGGTCGAAAGCAAATGGATCAGCTCACCATGCTGATTAAGTTGCGGATTACGCCGGTGCAGCATGCTCTATTTTTCTTTCACATCAAAGCTGAATGCGCCGGCCGCATCACGCGCCAGCGCCAGCGACTGGCCCGCGTCCAGCGTAACGCGCGCAGCGGCAAAGTCGGCCTGAATCGGCAACTCGCGCCCACCGCGGTCCACCAGCACCGCCAAGCGCACGCTGGCCGGACGGCCATAGTCAAACAATTCATTGGTAATCGCGCGTATGGTGCGCCCGGTGTAGAGCACATCGTCCAGCACTACCAAATGCGCGTCTTTAATCTCAAAAGGTAAATGCGTTTTGCCGCTGGCCGCTAGGCCGCGCTTGGCAAAGTCGTCACGATGCATAGCCGAAGAAATCGTACCAAAGGCGCCGGGCAAACCCAGGTCTTTGTGCAGTCGCTCGGCCAGCCAGGCGCCGCCTGAGGTGATGCCCACCAAACGGCTTTCGGCCTGACACAGCGTGCGCACGCCGCGCAGCAGTTCCAGCTACAGGGCTTCGGCATTCAGAACCAGGGTCATGAGGACAAGCTCCGCAAAAACTGCTCCAGGATGATGCAGGCCGAAGCCGCATCAGCATCTTTGGCGCCATCGGCCAGCGCTTCGGTAGTGCTGTAGCGCTCGTCCACCTCAAACACCGGCAGCCCGAAGCGGCCGTGCAACTGGCGGCCGAACTTTTGCGCGCGCAGCGTATTGTCGTGGGGCGCGCCGTCCGGGTGATAGGGCACGCCCACAACCAAGGCCTGAGGCTCCCATTCTTTCAGGCGCAGCGCAATTTGGGCAAAGCGCGCGTCGCCCGAAACGCTGATGGTGGCCTGTGGCTGCGCCGCGCCCAACATGCGGCTACCTACCGCCACGCCGGTGCGCCGGGTGCCGAAATCAAATGCCATAAAGCGCTGCAAATCCGCGGGCACCACCTTCACCTCTGTGGAGGGCAGCACCCTATTGGGCGCGGGCATGGTCAGCGTGTTCATGCGTGGCCCGCCTGCGGGGCGATCATCCAGGCCTTCAAACCCAACAAGTCCAAGGCGCGCTCGTAGCGCTGGTTGACAGGGGTATCAAAAATAATGCTTTTCTCAGCATCCACGGTAAGCCAGCTGTTGCGCATGAGTTCGCTCTCCAACTGACCCTCACCCCAAGATGAATATCCCAAAGACACCAAGACTTTGCTCGGGCCCTGCCCACCCGCCAAGGCTTCGAGCACATCACGCGAGGTTGTCATGGCCAAACCGCCCTGAATGACCATGCTCGAGGCATAAGCGCCGCCAGCAACGGGTGCGATCTGTTCGGGCATGGCTTCGTGCAACACAAAACCGCGTTCTTCGTGTAGCGGCCCACCTTGCAGCACCGCCTGCTCTGCCAAATCGGCGCGCTGCAAAGACAAATCAACTTTGCCAAATAAGTCGGATAAATTGATTTCAGAGGGCTTGTTGATGATCAGTCCCAGCGCGCCGCGCGGGCTGTGGTCACATAAATAGACCACGCTTTTGGAGAAAAGTCCGTCTTCCAAACCCGGCATCGCGATCAAAAAATGGTGCGTGAGGTTGGTGGATGCAAAATCGCCGGACATAAAACCATTTTAACGACAGGCATGCAAAGCGCTTATTCCTCCGGCCTGGTCTGGCTACGACGCGATTTACGCCTGACAGACAACGCCGCCCTGGCGGCCGCCCTGCAATCCTGCGCGCAAGTGCATTGCGTGTTTGTGCTGGACCGCGCAATTTTGGACCCGCTTCCGCGCACCGA